>JAMOZU010000003.1 GCA_023667745.1 Ruminococcus sp. | reverse complement strand
GAGAGAGTGAGGGGTTGTGAGTTTCCTTTTACAGGAAAAGGAAAGTTGCGTGTGTTCGTTGGTTGGGCGGGGTTCAAGGGTGTTGAGGTGTGTGTATACACATAGGATTGTCCGGTAGGGGAAACGGTGAGAAATGTGTGTATACACATAAAATTGCGCGGTAGGGGAAACGGTGAGAAATGTGTGTATACACATAAAAAAGTGAAGAGAGGAAATGTGTGTATGTGTATACACATATATTCCGGCATCCGGCTTCTGATGACCGGCCTTTAGATGCAAATGCGTTTATTTGAAAGGAAATAACAATGAAATTATATCACGGGAGCAATATTGAAGTCAGAGAGCCTAAAATACTCCAAAGCAACCGAGCTCTTGACTTCGGAACGGCTTTTTATATGACCTCCGATTACGAGCAGGCGAAAAAATGGGCAATGCTGACAGCCTGCCGCAAGAGATCGGGTACGCCGATGATCAGTGAATTTGAATTTGATGATGAGCGTATGGGAGAACTTCGGGTTATCCGTTACGAATCGGCCGACAGGGATTGGCTCGGATTTGTAAGCGGCTGCCGTTCGGAAAAAAACCACACGGATAAATATGACATCATTATCGGTCCTGTTGCCGACGACAGAACGTTTGATGTTATCTCGCTTTATCTTGCAGGCATATACGACGAGGATGAAGCAATTCGCAGGCTGCTGCCTTTCAAACTCAAAGACCAATATGCGTTTAAATCGGAAAAAGCTCTTGGGCTTCTGATATTCAAAAGGGGGATTTTTGTATGAATCCTAAAATTATGCCATATATTTTGAAATTTTACGATAAGGAAGTTATTAAACTTATCTGCGATAAGTACGGTCTTACCGAATGGGAAGCTTTCAGGCGGTTTATTAAATCGGAAACATATGCAATGCTTTCCGATATATCCCTTGAAATGTGGGATTTCGGGTATCCCGCAATTTTCAATATGTGGGAGTGCGAACAGATAACCGGCGATCCGAGAAATTCAAGCTACTTCAGGGAGGTATGAAAATGTCAAAAGAAATGGATTTTTTTATCTTTCTTATTGAACAGTATGCCCAAAGCCGAGGTACTACCGCTGATAAAGTCCTTGAACTTTGGGACTCGATGCAGCTTACGGATTTTATATACAATATGTATGAGCGTTACCACTGCGAGGCTCTCGATAATGCTTTTTGCGATATTGAGACGCTTTTAGAGGTTAGAGGTTAGAGGGGGAGAGGTTAGAAGTAGGTGTATACACATACTTCAAGAGAATGAGGGGGTTGTGGGTTTCCTTTTTATAGGAAAGGAAAGTTGCGTGTGTCCGTTGGTCGGGCGGGGGGCGCAGTAGGGGAAATGGCGGGAAGCGTGTGCGTGCGCATAAGATTGTATGGTAGGGGAAACGGTAAGGAGTGTGTGTATACACATACTTCAAGAGAATGAGGGGTTGTGAGTTTCCTTTTACGGGAAAAGAAAAGTTGCTTGTGTCCGTTGGTTAGGCGGGGTTCAAGGGTGTTGAGGTGTGTGTATACACATAAGATTGTATGGTAGGGGAAACGGTGAGAAATGTGTGTATACACATAGGATTGTATGGTAGGGGAAGTGGTAAGGAGTGTGTGTATACACATACTTCAAGAGAATGAGGGGTTGTGTGTTTCCTTTTACGGGAAAAGGAAAGTTGCTTGTGTCCGTTGGTTAGGCGGGGTTCAAGGGTGTTGGGGTGTGTGTATACACATAGGATTGTCCGGTAGGGGAAACGGTGAGAAATGTGTGTATACACATAAGATTGTATGGTAGGGGAAGTGGTAAGGAGTGTGTGTATACACATATTTCAAGAGAGTGAGGGGGTTGTGAGTTTCTTTTTATAGGAATAAGTTGCTTGTGTCCGTTGGTCGGGCGGGGTTCAAGGGTGTTGAGGTGTGTGTATACACATAGGATTGTCCGGTAGGGGAAACGGTGGGGAATGTGTGTATACACATAATTTTAAAGCGGAAAATTTTTTTTATGGACGGTGGAAATTATGAAGATTTATGCGGTTATCAATCAGAAGGGCGGGGTCGGGAAGACTACTACGGCGATGGCGATGGCGAGGGGTATGGCGATGCTGTCGGCGGGGATGCCGGGAGCGTGCGTGTCCGGCGAGTGTCACGAGAGGGGGGCGGAGGGTTTTGGAGATAAGGGGGATAAGCCCTGCGGGAAGGGGAGCAGGGGGAAGAGTGCGGGACGGGGGAAGGCGGCTGCCGAAAATGTGAATAGTGAGCGTGTCAAGAAAAAGGGGAAAAAGGGGAGCGAGGAAAATGAGAGAAAATGCCGGGTGCTGGCGGTGGATCTGGACCCCCAGGGGAATTTGAGTTATTCCTTCGGGGCGGATCTGCGGGAGGCCGGGGGGAATGCTTTTGAGATGCTCATGGGGGAGAAAAGTGCGGCGGATTGCATTGTGCATGCAACCCTGGGGGACATTATTCCGGCGGGGCGGCTGCTGGCGGGGGCGGATGTTTCCATTTGCGACACGGGGAAGGAATATAGGCTGAGGGAGGCTCTGGAGGGGCTGGAGGGGCTGTATGACTGCGTGGTGGCGGACACGCCGCCGGCGTTGGGGATTTTGACGGTGAATGCGCTGACGGCCTGCGGGGCGGCGGTGATACCGGCGCAGGCGGACATTTACAGTTTGCAGGGGATTGAGCAGCTGGGGGAGACGGCGAGTGCGGTGAGGAAATACTGCAATCCGGGGCTTGAGCTGGCGGGGATATTGCTGACGAGGTACAGTCCCAGGGCGGTTCTCAGCCGGGACATTCTGACGCTGACCGATCGGCTGGCGGAAAAGCTGGGGACGAGGGTGTTTAAGACGAAGATAAGGGAGGCTGTCAGTGTCCGGGAGGCGCAGCTTTTGCAGAGGGATATTTTCGAGTATGCGCCCAAGAGCAAGGTGGCGGAGGATTACAGGGAGTTTATCAGAGAGCTGGTTAATTGTTGATTTAAGGCTTTTCCCCGCCGCAGGCGGGGAAAAGCCGCCCGAAAGTATGTGTATACACATATTAGGGGAAGGGCATAAGGTGGATCATTTTGGTGGGAAAGCTGTATAAATGGGTTGGTTAGGCGGTTTTTATGTATGTGTATACACATATAAAAATGCTGCGGAAAAGTGTGTGTATACACATATTTTGTCGGAAAAATTTCGGGGGCGGGGGTTGACATTTTATTGTATTGTGTGGTATAATAAGTTTATTAAAATGTTCGGGAGGCGGTTTTATGAGTACAAGAGAATTGGCGGTAAGTCTTATCGATTCGCTGTCCGAGGCGCAGGCGGCTGCGGTGGTGGATTTTATTGCGGCTTTATCGGGTGTTCGGGAGGAAAAAAAGGATGATGAGGTTCTCGGAAAACGCCGGGCGTTTGATAGGATAAAGGAGTTGAGAAACGCTGTTGACGAGGGGACGGGGAATAATCGCAGGGATTACAAGGAAATGTATCTGGAATATCTTGATGAGAGGTACGGTTCATGAAAATTCTGATGGATACCAATGTTCTGATTGATAATTTGTTAAAGCGTGACCCATTTTACAAACAGTCGGACGAAATTATTGAAATGTGCATAAACGGCGATGTACGGGGATTTTTGGCGGCGCACAGTATTACGAATGCATTCTATGTCATGCGAAAGGATTATTCGGAGGACAAGCGAAGAGAAATGCTGCTGGAAATGTGCAGGATATTTGAGGTCGTTGGCATAGACGGCGATAAATTAAGGGTTTGTCTGGGAAAAAACAGTTTTAAGGATTTTGAGGATTGTTTGCAGTCGGAGTGCGCTGTAAATTGCGGGGCGGATTATATTATCACACGGAATATCAAGGATTTTTCGGAAAGTTCCGTTAAAGCTGTAAGTCCGGAGGAATTTTTGAAAATGCTTCGGCAATAATTTTTTTGGAAAAAGGAAAGGTGTTTTCGGTTATGGCTAAAAAGAAAAGTTTTATTGATAATCCGGCGATGCAGTTTATTTCGGGGGAGACAAATGAGGTAAAGCCGGCGGGTGCGAAGGGGGAGAACGGCGGGGGGAAAAAGGGGAAAGCGGGGGAGAGCAAGGCGGTTACGGCGGGGAAGTCCGGGGTGTCCGGGAAGGCTGCGGCGGGCGGTGCGGGCGGGAAGTCCGCAAAGTCCGGGTCTTACGGGAAGTCCGGGGCGGTGCGTCCGGTGGCGCCGAGGAGGCAGGGGGAGAGCAAGAGCAAGAGGGTCCAGCTGCTTATGCCCCCGTCCCTGCATTTGAATGTTGCCGGAAAGGCGGCGGAGATGGGGGTTAGTTTTAATGAGTTTGTGAATGTGGAACTGGAAAAGATAGTTAAGAATAGTTAAGAAATTACCGATTTAAGGTTTTTCTCCCGCCGAAGGCGGGAGAAAAACCGCCTAACAAAAGGATTATTAGAGTTTACGTATAATAAAAATACGATTTAATCGGTATTGCCTTAATGGTTAATGGTTAATAGTTGGTGGGTAATGGTTATGGCGGGCGGTGGGGAAAAGGGGGGTAGGTATGTGTATACACATAAAATCGGGACGGGGAAATGTGTGTATACACATACTTTAAGAGAATGAGGGGTTGTGAAATTCTTTTTATAGGAATAAGTTGCTTGTGTCCGTTGGTCAAGCGGGTTGCGGGGGTTGGGAAGTATGTGTATACACATATTTTAAAAAAAAGTGAAATGATGTGATTTCTCTTTATGGGAAAAGTTGCCGAGGACGGTATAAATATTTGAGGTGGATTTATGGAAAAGAATGATAATGCCGTTTTGTCGGGCAGGAATTATCAGGTGGATGTGTTAAAGCTGATTTGTGCGGTTTTTGTGGTAATGTGTCATTGCTCTTTGTGTGCGGGAGAAGGGAATGAGGCTTTCCGGCAAAAATTAAGATTTTTCGGTTACATAGGCGTTCATATTTTTTTTGTGATTTCGGGGTTTTTGATGATAAAAAGTATAGATAAAAAATATAAAGACAATACGGTCCCGGAACCGGGGCGATGCGCTTTTTCGTTTGTGCTGGGCAAATTCAAGGCGATTGCGCTGCCATTTTCGGTATCGGTGCTGATGGCGTTGGCGGTTTATGTTGTATACAACATATATATGTATATATCCGGGACGGCGTTTTCCCGCCCGGATGCGGCGAATATGGGGGACATGCCTTTCGATTCCGTAATAAAAAGCATACCGGAATTTATGGGATTGGGGGCTTTACGGTTTAATGTCCCGTTTAACCAGGCGGGCTGGTACATATCGGCGATGCTTATTGCCATGCTGCCGTTAAGTTACATTCTTTTGAGAAACAGGGATTTATATGTGTATATTTTTGCGCCGATTGTCTCGGTGATCGGGTTAAATATTATGTTTCAGTTCGAGGTAACAAAGACGATTGTTTTTGCTCATGAGTCTTTGTATCTGCTTGCAAGGGCGGTTTGCGGGATATGTTTCGGAGGGGCGGCGTGGCTCATATATAAAAAGCTCTGCGAATTGCCGGATAAGAGAAAATACAGGATTGTTGTTACCGTCTGCGAGGTAATTGTTAATGTGTTGTTCTTTTATACCTGGGCTGTACGGTACAGTCCGGGGGACACGTTATTTTGCTTGATGCTGTTGGTTCCGCTGATGATAGCTGTTCCCTTCAGCGAGAAAAGCTATTTATGCGAAATATTCAAAAGGGATATTTTTAAGCACTGGGGTAAAGTTTCCCTTACGGTGTATCTTAATCACATGATAGTGACAAAGATCGTTTCGGTGTTTGTTCGCGATGATTTTTTCCTTGGGTTTACGGTAATTATGGTTCTTACGGCTGTGTTTTCTTTTATTAATATGCTGGCGGTAAAGATTATAAAATCCTGCCGGGGCAGGTTTGTTGGAGGGGGATGAGGATTTTGGCGGCTTGGGGGGCAAGACTGCACATAAAAAAGGTGCTGCAAGAAGCAAGAGGCAAGAGGCAAGAAGCAAGAGAGTTGGGGAATGTGTGTATACACATACTTCAAGAGAATGAGGGGTTGTGAGTTTCCTTTTATGGGAAAGGGAAAGTTGCTTGTGTCTGTTGGTTAAGCGGGGTTGTAGTAGGTGCTACAGGAAGCAAGAGGCAAGAGGCAAGAAGCAAGAGGCAGGAAATGTGTGTATACACATACTTCAAGAGAATGAGGGGTTGTGAGTTTCCTTTTATGGGAAAGGGAAAGTTGCTTGTGTCTGTTGGTCAAGTGGGGGTGCAGTAGGTGCTACAGGAAGCAAGAGGCAAGAAAGTATGTGTATACACATACTTCAAGAGAATGAGGGGTTGTGAGTTTCCTTTTATAGGAAAGGGAAAGTTGCTTGTGTCTGTTGGTCAAGCGGGGGCGTAGTAGGGGAAATGGTGGGGAGTGTGTGTATACACATACTTTGAGAGAATGAGGGGTTGTGAGTTTCCTTTTATAGGAAAGGGAAAGTTGCTTGTGTCTGTTGGTCAAGCGGGGGCGTAGTAGGGGAAATGGTGGGGAGTGTGTGTATACACATACTTTGAGAGAATGAGGGGTTGTGAGTTTCCTTTTACTGGAAAGGGAAAGTCGCTTGTGTCTGTTGGTCAAGTGGGGGTGCAGTAGGGGAAATGGTGGGAAATGTGTGTATACACATACTTCAAGAGAATGAGGGAGTTGTGAAATTCCTTTTATAGGAAAGGGAAAGTCACTTGTGTCCGTTGGTTAAGCGGGGTTGTAGTAGGTGCTACAGGAAGCAAGAGGCAAGAGGCAAGAAGCAAGAGGCAGGAAATGTGTGTATACACATACTTTGAGAGAATGAGGGGTTGTGAGTTTCTTTTTATGGGAAAGGGGAAGTTGCTTGTGTCCGTTGGTCAAGTGGGGGTGCAGTAGGTGCTACAGGAAGCAAAAGGCAAGAGGCAAGAAAGTATGTGTATACACATACTTTGAGAGAATGAGGGGTTGTGAGTTTCCTTTTATGGGAAAGGGGAAGTTGCTTGTGTCCGTTGGTCAAGTGGGGGCGGGGTATGTGTATACACATAAAGTAATAAAGTGTGTGTATACACATACTTCAAGAGAATGAGGGGTTGTGAGTTTCCTTTTATGGGAAAAGTTGCTGATGTCCGTTAGTTAGGCGGGTTGGAATGTGTGTATACACATACTTTAAAATTTAAAAAACCGGGAAACAAAAGGATTTCGGGCGGGCTTCTTGCCTCTTGCCTCTTGCCTCTTGCTTCTTGTTTCTTGTTGCAGTAAAGGATCGTGTATAGAAATGTTCAATATAAATAATTTCAGAAATTATATAGATAAGGATATTCTTGACAGGGGGAGGGTGTATTTTCTGAAAAATAAGGTCAGGAGGATGACTTATGATGACGGATATGTTATGGCTGATGTGCTGGGGTCGGAGAAGTATACGGCGGGGTTTGAGCTGAACGAGCAGGGGGATATTGTGTATTATTCCTGCGACTGCCCTTATTATTTTCAGAATGAAGAGGTGTGCAAGCATATTGCGGCGGCGTTGTTTGCGTATGAAAAAGTTACGGAAGGGGAAAGGGACGACTCGGACATAAGGGGGCTTATGGAGGCTTACGAAAAGGCTGCGGAAGTGTTCGGGGGGGAGCTGGACGGCGGGGAAACGCCGCAGGATGAGCGGGTGCGGATAGTGCCGGAGCTTGTAAGCGGCAGGGGAGAGCTGAGGGTGTCCCTTAAAATAGGCAGGGAACGGCTGTACAAGGTCAAAAAGATAATAAAGCTGTACTCGGATTTTAAAGAGGGAAATGAGGTAAGATACGGGAAAAGTCTGGATTTTATCCACAGGACGGAGCTGCTGGACGAAAAAAGCAGGCGGCTGCTGGAGATGGCTTTTCGGAGCAGTTCGGCGGAAAGCTATTACACGAGAGAGGACGACAGCGCGCCGCTGGACAATATTATTTTCGATGAATTTTTTGAGATGTACAAAGGTGAAACGCTGCTTTTCGAGGGGCGGGAGTTCAGGGTAAAGTCCGCTGACCCGCAGGTGGAGTTTGTTCTTGGGAAAAATGCCGGGAATGCGGATGAACCGGACGGCGGGAAAAAGAGCCGCAGAAAAAAATCCGCCAAGGGGAAAACGTCCTCCGAAAAAAACGGAAAGGGCGGATTTATGCTGACGGTAAAAGGGGAACATCTCATTTACGGAATGGGGCTCAAATCCGTTTTCATAAACAGGGAAAAAGAGACGGTATATCTGCCCTCACGGGGGTTTACCGGGGCGGTGGGTATGCTGTATGCCCGGACGCTGAAAAAGGGCGGGCTTGTTATCCCCAAAAAGGATATGCCGGAGTTTTACTCGGCGGTTATTAAAAAAGCGGCGAAATATGCGGAGTTTTCCGGGCTTGAAATGATAGAGGGATTTATTCCACCGGAGCTGTCGGTACAGCTTTATATTGACTGCGGTGATAATGGCGACACGGTTTTCGGGCGGCTGATGTTCGGTTACGGGGACAGTTTTTATCCCGCTTACGGCGGCGGTGACGCTCCTCATTATGACAGGGCGGGGGAGATACTGGCGGTGAAAAAGGCGGAGAAGTATTTTATGCCTGTGTTGGGGGACGATCATCACCCGCTGAGGGCGGCGGGGGACGAGATGATCTACGAGCTTATTACAAGGGGCATGGGGGAGCTGTCGGCGGAGATGGAAGTGTATGTCAGCGACAGGTTTCAGCGGATAGTTGTTCGTCCGCCGGTGCGTCCGAAGGTTTCGGTGGGGGTACGGCGAGGGGGGCTTTTGGAGATAAATGTGGAGGACAGCGGTTACACGGCGGAGGAGCTGGCGGAAGTCCTGAAAGCCTATAAGACGGGGGCTAAGTTTCACCGTCTGAAGGACGGTTCTTTTGCGTTGCCGGGGGAGGCTCTCGGTGAGCTTAATGAAGTGATGAACAATCTGGATATTGACGTTAAGGATATTTTAAAGAAGAACATTAAAATTCCCGCTTACAGAATGCTTTATCTTGACAGTCTGGGGAACGGGGGAGAGGTTAAAATGAAGTACAGCGGGGAGTTTAAAGAGGCTGTAAAAAGATACAGGGAAGATGCAGGGCGGGGGGAAGTCCCGGAAAGTTTAAAGGGGGTAATGAGGGGGTATCAGGAAGAGGGGTTCGGGTGGCTTTCGGCGTTGTGCGGGTACGGTTTCGGGGGGATACTGGCGGATGATATGGGTTTGGGGAAGACGGTGCAGGCAATTGCGCTGATGTTAAAGGAGAAGGAGAGAAGTGCGGAGCATAAAACAAATCTGATAGTGTGTCCTTCGTCCCTTACATTAAACTGGGAGAGCGAGATAAAGCGGTTTGCCCCGGGGCTTAAAAGCCTTGTGGTAATAGGGACGGCGGCGGCAAGGGAAAAACTTATAGGGAGTATCGATGAGGGGGGATATGACGCTGTAATAACCTCATACTCGGCGCTGACCAGGGATATTGACAAGTATGAGGACAGGGAGTTCCACATTCAGTTTGCGGACGAGGCGCAGTATATAAAAAATCACACCACCCAGAGCGCAAAGGCTGTAAAGGGGATAAAGAGCGGGCACAGGTTCGCCCTTACGGGAACGCCTGTGGAAAACAGTCTGGCGGAGCTGTGGAGTATTTTTGATTTTATAATGCCGGGGTATTTATTCGGGTACGGCAGGTTCAGGAAAAATTTCGAGACACCCATTTCTTCCAAAAACGACGAGCGGGCGGAGGCGGCTTTGCGGAAGAATGTTTCCCCGTTTATCCTGCGGAGAATGAAAAAAGATGTGCTTGAAGAACTGCCCGAAAAGACCGAGACAGTGCTGACCTCGGTAATGGAGGGGGAGCAGAAGAAGCTGTATGCGGCGAGTGCGGCCGGCGTTAAAAAAAGCGTAAAAGAGGGGCTGGGGGACAGCCCGAAAGACAAGATACAGATACTTGCCATGCTGACAAGGTTGCGGCAGATATGCTGCGACCCCGCCCTTGTTTACGAAAACTACAAGGGGGGCAGCGCAAAGCTGGAGCAGTGCATGGAGCTGGTTGAAAGCTGTGTTAATTCGGGGCATAAGCTGCTGCTGTTTTCACAGTTTACCTCCATGCTGGATATTATAAGGGGGCGGCTTGAAAAGGCGGGAATTTCCTATTATCTTCTTACGGGGGAGACGAAAGCGAGGGAGAGGATAAGGCTTGTAAACGAGTTCAACGGGAATGATGTGGGGGTGTTTCTTATTTCCCTGAAAGCCGGAGGGACGGGGCTTAATCTTACCGGGGCGGATATTGTTATCCACTACGACCCCTGGTGGAATGTTTCCGCTCAGAATCAGGCTTCCGACCGGGCGTACAGGATTGGGCAGATGAGGAATGTGCAGGTGTACAAGCTGATAGCCAAGGGGACTGTGGAGGAGAATATTATGCGCCTTCAGGAGGAAAAGGCGAGGTTGGGGGATATTGCTGAGGGGGGCGGGGAGATCGCGGGGATGACGGCGGAGGAGATTGTGGGGTTGGTTAATGGGGAATAGTTGCGGTGGTTTTTTCCCCGCTGTAGGAGGGGGAAAATTAAATCGGTACTTTTTTATTATGCGTTTTTTCCCCGCCGTAGGCGGGAAAAATTAAATCAGCTGTATATTGATAATGTGAGGGAATAAGTATGTGTATACACACATTTGACGGAGCGGGATTTTTTTGTGTGTATACACATAAAATGTTGGGGGAAATTTTTTCTTGTAAATAAAAAATTCGGCTTATTTCGCATAACCTACGTTATGCGAAATTACTTTCGCCCATTTCCCCTCTCAATTTCTCACCTCTCCGCCCCTTCATTCTCTTGCTTCTTGCCTCTTGCTTCTTGCTTCTAACACCACCGTCATCTCCGCCCCTATCCCGGAAACGCTGATAACATTCTCCCTGTTGGCGGCAGGGTCGGAGACGGCGGGTTCGCATGTTTCGCCGTTTCTCATGAAAAAGACGCTGCACTTTCTCCCCTTGTTCACCACGGGGGGGCAGTTTTCTTCGGGGATATGCAGGGTGGTCTTGGCTTTCCACTGGTTAATGTCCAGCCGCCCGGTAATGCGGTCAACGGTTATGTCGTAATCCTCACGGGAGGTGAACTCGATGCTGCCGGAGCTTCGGCGGATATCCGCATGCTTGGCGTTGCCGTCAAATTCAAGGCGGGAGATGTTCAGGCTGTCTATCAGCAGCTCTTCCGTGTCTGCGGACAGCTCCGCACGGTCGGTGAACCGCTCGGGCAGAATTATTTCGGCGGAAAGTTTCTCTTGCGCCTGTGCTGCCGATATCTTCCCGATTTTTATGCAGTTTACGTCAAGGCAGTTGGGCGATTCGTCAAACTTTATCTTGAACAGCTCCCCTATGTCCTCCAGATCGGGAGAGGTGAGAATTATCCGTATTTTTCCGCCGTTGTCGGAGGATATGCGGACTTTCCGGGCGCAGCCTATCCTGATATCGAACCGCTTCACCCGTTCCATATCGTAGGCGGTCTCGCTGGTGTAGAGGTCGGGGGTGGGGGTGGGTCTTTTCACTGCTCCGCCGGAGTTTACAAGCTCGTCGAGGGTGGTTTTGAAAATCTCGGCGATTATGACCATATTTTCGATATCCGGCAGGCCTTTGCCGGTTTCCCATTTGGTGACGGCCTGGCGGGACACGCCTATTTTCTCCGCAAGCTGTTCCTGGGAGAGACCTTTATTTTTGCGTATTTCTTTGAGTTTATCGGAAAAGTTCATATATATTACCTCGCTCTTTGAGCAATGAATATTTTTATGTGTATACACATACTTTGAAATGCGTTGGTTTGTTGGGTTTTGCGGCTTGCTGTTTCGGGGGACTTTTCGGGAAATATGTGTATACACACAATTCTTGCTTCTTGCTTCTTGCCTCTTGCCTCTTTTAGCACCTGCAAGTGACTGTGTGGGGGGGAAACCCCAGGGGACAGGGCGGGGGGTGCTCAATACTTAGGGGGCACAGCCGCCCCCCCGCCCCTTCCCCTAGGGTTCTCCCGGCAACCTGCGGATTGCCATCGCGCCCCCCTTTCCCTCACCCCTACCCCACCCCCCGGGCTGTCGCCGGGGGGTGCTGAAAGATAGCTGGATACGCAGCTTGCTTGCCTGCAACCTTGATATACGATAAAGAGTGGAAGTAGGCTGTATACGTTAGTTGCTTGCCTGCAAACTTGATGTACGGTAAAGTGCGGAAGTATGATGTATACGCACCTTGCCGTGGTTTTCGCAACACTTGATATGTGGTGAAATGCTGAACATAGCTGTATACGCACCTTGCCGAGGTTTTCACAATACTTGATATGTGGTGAAATGCGGAAGTATGCTGTATACGTCACTTGCCGAGAGTGTTTGGAAGGATAGAAAGTATGTGTATACACACAAAATTTTCGGGGAGTGTGTGTATGTGTATACACATATTTCTTGCCTCTTAATTTCTTGCCTCCGGCAGCGCACAATTCCGTCATCCGACCTCCGGTTAAAAAACTGATTGAATTACAAATAAATATATTGACTTATTTGCTGATATAGTGTATAATAACTATGAGGTGATATTGATTATTATGGAAGAAGCGGAAATTGCAAGGCTTATTTTTCTTGCCGATGAAAGACTCCGGAATTATGACCCTGCCGCTGTTTCGTCAATTGAGGAAGTTATGGATAAATTCGGGATAACCTATGATGAACTGTCGCAGATGGACGAGGCGGAAATTGAGTTTTGCAAAGAAGAGGAAGTTTTTTATCCGAAAGGAGAATAGCCATGAGCGAATTTGACGAACTTCTCAACGAGGAACTGAAAGACAAGGAATTTAAAGCCGGGTATGAGGCTCTTTTGCCCGAATTTGCAATTGTGCAGGCTATGATTGTCGCACGGAAAAATTTGTTTCTTACGGAATAAAACCCAAAACGCATTACAAGCATCTACACAGCTTCCCTACTAGTTGCTAGAAGTCAGAGGGCTAGAGGCTAGAATAGTTAATAATTAGTCAGGCGAATGCAACTCCACGGCAAGCTGCGTATACAGCTATCTTCAGCATTTCACCGCATATCAAGTGTTGTGAAAGCCACTGCAAGGAACGTATACGGCATATTTCCGCAATTTACCGTATATCAAGTTTGCAGGCAGACAACTAACGTATACAGCACAGTTTCGCACTTCCCCTCATCTCAAGGTTGCAGGTAAGCAAGCTGCGTATACAGCTATTTTCAGCACTACACAAGCGACAGCCCGGGGGTGGGGAGAGGGTGAAGGAAAGGGGGGCGCGATGGCAATCCGCAGGTTGCCGGGAGAACCTTAGGGAGAGGGGCGGGGGGCGGCTGTGCCCCCTAATCGCAGAGCACCCCCCGCCGTGCAACGCTTGCCGTTGCACATTCTCCTTTGGGGTTTCCCCCCCACACAGTCACTTGCAGGTGCTAAAAGAGGCAAGAGACAAGAAGCAAGAAGCAAGAATTACGTGTATACACATATTTCCCGCAAAGTCCCCCGAAACAGCAAGCCGCAAAGTCCCAAAAGAGGCAAGAGGCAAGAAGCAAGAAGCAAGAGACAAGAATTGTGTGTATACACATATTTCCCAAAATGTCCCCCGGAACGGCAAGCCGCAAGAGCCGAAAAAGTAAAGTGGGGAAATATGTGTATACACATACTTCTTGCCTTTTGCCTGAATTTCTTGCCTCCGGCTTGACATTTTGAAAAAAATGTGGTAAAATAAAAGTGAAGGGAGCTGATGTTTATGGCTAATACAGCGCAGATAAATCTGAGTATTGATGAAGATATAAAAGAGAGTGCTGAACTTGTGCTGAATGATATGGGGCTTTCTATTTCCGCTGCGGTCACGGTTTTTCTTAAAAAGGTAAGCCGGGAACACCGTATTCCTTTTGAGCTTTCCGCCGACCCGTTTTACTCGGAAAGTAATATCCGTTACCTGAACAGGGTCATTGAGGGGATCGAAAACGGAACAAGACCGCTTACGGAACATGACCTGATAGAGGTAGATGATGATGAAACTTAAATGGGACGAAGACGCTTGGAATGATTACCTGTACTGGCAGGGGCAGGACAAGAAGACTTTGAAAAAGATAAATTCGCTTTTAACGGACATAATGCGCAACCCTTTCAACGGTATCGGCAAACCAGAGCCGCTGAAACATCACCAAGGGTATTGGAGCAGGAGAATAGATGAGGCTAACCGCATTGTATACAAAACTGAGGGTGAATCGGTTCTGATAGCCTCTGTTAAGGGGCATTATGAGGATTGAATGAATGCGGAGAGGGTAGGAAATGTGTGTATACATATACACGCATTTCCTGCCTGTAACTGCTTATTCTTTGAGCAGCGAATACGCCGTTATCTTCCTTATCGGTCTCGCCAGCAGCACGCTTATCACAAAGCATACCAGAATAAATCCCGCCGCAAATATCAGCAGAAACCACAAAGGTATCTCAAAATGATTTTTGTACGCCCCCAGAAGCCCGAATACGCCGCTGTTCATGGCGGGCAGGTAGAAAAGCCCCAACACCGCCGAAAGCACGCTCGCCAGTGCCACAGAGGGAATAAAACTTGCCGCACTTTGAGTGATAAGCTGTCCGCCGGACCAGCCCAGAGCCTTATATATCCCGAACTCCTGCTTGCGGCGGGTGATAAGGGAGCTGATGACCACGTACATTACCAGCAACACCACAAGCACAGATATTATCATCATAACCACGGTTACCGCCGAGACGATGCCCGCATACATCTTCCGCCCGCTTTCGCTTAACTGCTCGTAGTTTACGGCGGAAACGATAAGTTCCCCATGGCTGTCCTCATATTCGTCAATGAATCTCTCGGCGGAAATGTTTGCGGTTTCATTAAGGTAAACATTCAGAATGTTGGGGTCTTTGTCGGAAATTTTTCCGAAGCCCCCCGTGGTCAGCTCGCAGACTTCCCCGCCGTTGTTGACGCTTTGGATAAAGCCGGTAATTGTAAAGTCCTCGCTGCTGTCCCCCGACTTTATCTCGATAGTGTCGCCGATACCGTATTTCTCCGCCAGCGCACTGCCCACGGCAATTTCATTGTCGGCGGCGGGGTTCGTCCCCTCATAGGCAATGTCGTTGGTGACAAGGGAAAAATCCTCGCAGACAAAGGCGGTTATGCTGCCGTCGGCATATGATACGGGGGTTGTCATGTACTCCAAAACAAGGGAAACACGGCTGTCCGCTTCAAGGGTCTCACGGAGTTTTTCCCTGTCCTCGGCGGTGAAAATTACCGAAGGGGTCTCCTCCTGAAGGGTGTTCATAAAATTATCCGGCTTTATGTTCACGTTGTAGACCAGTACCCCGGAAAAGCTCATCAATACCATTATACCAAAACTTACCGCAAAAAGCAAGATGTTCTGCCCTGCGGAATTGGCAATTTGCTTTAAAATAAGGGTGAATTTTACGGGTGTTCCCGTGGTCTCCAGTGGGAAACGGTTTTTCCCGGAAGATGTGTTTGTAATGCCCCTGATGGCGTTGATAGGTTCAAGGGTACGTATTTTGCGTGCCGCAATATAGGAGAAGAGGGCGATTGCCGCCGTGGGGATAATTACCGTAAGGATCAGCGCACCCGGGTCAAAGGACGGAACAAAGGTAAATCCCGACTGTACGCCCAAAATCCCCGCCACCATAGGCAGCACGGCATAGGACAGTCCCCCGCCCAGAACCGCCGACAGGCAGCCCACCAAGGTGTAGGGAACCACAGCTCCCGTAATTATCATGGAGCTTGTATAGCCCAACGCTTTCAGAACGCCCATTTCGGTCATTTCCTCTTCAATGGTGTTGCGCACTTTAAAATTGGAAAGGAAAATGCTTACCGCAAGAATAATTACCGCCAGCGCAATAAAAATTGCTATCAGCAGGCTGCAGACCATTGTCCTCGCCTGTTTCCCGCTTTCACAATCGGAGACGGAAAGGGCGGGTATGCCTTTATCGGAAAGAAGGCTCGAAATTTCCCGCTTTAATGCGGCAAGGTCGGTGTTTCCCGACACTTTCAGGGAATACTCGGCAATTTCCGTTTTTCCCGACAAGTCTTCAAAAATTTCATCGTAAAGACCTTGGGGAAGATACGCCCCGATAGTCCCGGTGCCGTAGTTGCCGTACTGCATCTCTTCCACAGAGCCGCCTATTTTGTAGGTGTGATCTTCCCCGTCAATGGTGTAGGTGATGTTCCCGCCTACCGCAAAGCCCCCCAGCTCCGTAAGATAGCCGGGGACATATATGCAGTCTTTGTCGCCGTACGCAAAATCAAGGCGGTTAAGGGAGCGTTCTTCATCAAGGTTGTAAAAAACCGTGTTCATATCGAAATCGCTGCCCTGAAACTCCCGGACGGTAGCGGTGGCGAACACGCCCTCATGCTGCTCGGCTTTTTGCACACCGCTAAGCTCGGCAATGTCCTCCGCCAGTTCATCGCTGTTCATCACGGCGGGGATAAGGACATTCACCTGCGCCGTATTCAGCTCGTCAAAGCGGTCGTCGTAAGCCCCGGACATCTGATTTGCCAGCACAAGGGCGATATTTGTAATAAGGGCGGTAATGCAGATTATCACGCCGAAAGAGATATACTGCCCTTTGGATTTTTTGAGATTATGCCGGATAAGCATTTTACCACCCCATTTCCAGAATAAATTTCTCGAATTTTGCGGTACGCTCGGCGTCATCGGGCTTAAATTCCCCAAGCTCGCACTCGCCGAAAAGGGTGCCGTCCTTTATGTAGATTATCCGAGACCCCCGCAGGGCGGATTTTTTGTCGTGGGTGACCATAACAATGCTCTGCCCTTTTTCCTTATGCAAAGAGGTAAACACGTCCAGCACCGCCGCCGAGTTGGCGGAGTTCAAAGCCCCCGTGGGTTCGTCCGCAAAAAGGACAGCCGGCTCGTTGATGACCGCCCGCACTATCCCCGCTCTTTGCGCTTCGCCGCCGGAAATAAGAGAGGGCAGTTTTTTTTGCGTGTTTTCGGGGATATTCACGAGAGAGAACAGCTCTTTCGCCCTTGACACTATCTCCTTTTTGTCCTTGGTGGTAAGCACCCCTGCAGTGATAACGTTATCCATAAGGCTCATTTTGTCGATAAGGTAAATTTGCTGAAAGACAAAGCCGCACATTTTCCTGCGGAACACCGCCAGTTTGTCGCTGTTCATTTTGGCGATATCCTCGCCGCCGAAGAGTATCTCTCCCCCGTCCGGCTTATCCATGCCCGAAAGGGAGTACATAAGGGTGGACTTACCTGCACCGGACGACCCCATAATGACCGTAAAATCCCCTTTGTAGATGTCGAGGTTCAGGTCGGAGTAGATGGTTTGTATGCTGTCCCCTTTGCCGAAGGATTTTTTCAGATGACGTGCCGAGATGATGGCTGTTTTTTCCGAATTTGACATTTTTTATAACCGCCTTTTTGATGAATAATATTTATTATTATAACCTCAAAAAGTAAAAATTGCTACCAACAGTTGCTTACATTTGAAAAATTCCCTGCTACTTTCCGTTGCATATGGGCAGGATGACTGAAAATGTTTGCGGGAGTTTGGGGGTTTTGGGTGATTTTGACGGGAATGGAAAAGGTGCATATACGTTGTTTCTTTATGCAAAGAAGACTGCGTATATGCACAAAAGGAGATTTTTTTCTGGTGAATGCGGCTTACTGTTTCGGGGGACATTTTGGGAAATATGTGTATACACACAATTCTTGTCTCTTGCCTCTTTTGGGGCTTGCCGGACTTAGTTTTTTCTGAAATGCTTTTATTTTTTAGCACCTGCAAGTGACGGTGTGGGGGGGAAACCCCAGGGGACGGGGCGGGGGGAGTTCACAATTAGGGGGCTAGCCCCCCCCCCCCGCCCCTTCCCCTAAGGTTCTCCCCCGGCAACCTGCGGATTGCCATTCCCCCCTTTCCCTTACCCCTTCCCCACCCCCAGGCTGTCGCTTGTGGGTGCTGAAAATAGCTGTATACGCAGCTTGCTTGCCTGCAACCTTGAGATGAGGGGAAGTGCGGAGATATGCTGTATACTTCCCTTGCCGGGATTGATTGAAGAAGGATAGTGTGTGTATGTGTATACACATAAATTTTCGGGGGGAGTATGTCGCGGGTTAGAGGTTAAAACGCATTACAAGCATCTATACAGCTTCCAACCATATTTAAAGGATTTTCAGATAAACCCATAATCGTTTTCTCCAACTCCTTTGCTAATTGGTTAAGCAATTCAATTTATGTAAGTCGGTGACCAATAAAAACAGCATTAGAGAACGCAAATCATTATCGGAAAAGACATACGCTCCAATCAATCCTCGTTACAGCGGGGGGTGGGGTTAGGGTGAAGGAAAGGGGGGAGTGATGGCAATCCGCAGGTTGCCGGGAGAACCCTGAGGGGAATGTGTGACGACGAGCGTCACACCGGCGGGGGGGCGGCTGTGCCCCCTAAGTATTGAGCTCCCCCGCCCCTTCCCCTAGGGGTTCCCCCACACACAATCACTTGCAGGTGCCAAAAAAGTAAAGCATTTCCCAAAAGCCCCCACGGCGTTTGAGTGTCCCTACTCCACCGTCACGCTCTTCGCCAGATTCCTCGGCTTATCCGCATCCAGCCCCTTCGCCAGACTCACATAATACGCCAATAACTGCAAAGGTATCACCGCCAGGCTCGCCGTAAAATGCTCGTCGGTGTGAGGGGTGTAAACGGTGAAATCCGCCGTGTCCTCAATGCTGTACCGCCCGTAGCGGGTAAGCCCCATAAGATACGCCCCCCGGCTCTTTACCTCCGCCATGTTGCTGACCGTCTTCTCAAAAAGTCCGTCCTGGGTCAGTACCCCCACCACAAGCGTGCCGTTTTCGATAAGAGAGATAGTCCCGTGCTTTAACTCCCCCGCCGCATACGCCTCCGAGTGAATGTAGCTTATTTCTTTGAGCTTTAAGCTCCCCTCCATGCAAACGGCATAGTCCACTCCCCGCCCGATAAAGAAAATATCCTTTGCATTGGAAAATTTCGAGGCGAACCACTGGATCCGCTCCTTGTCCTCCAAAAGTTTTTGCATTTTATCCGGCAGAGCGTTCAGCTCCCCGATAAGCCGAGAGTATTCATCATCGGACACATTTCCCAGAACGTATCCGAAATGGACCGACAGCAAATACCCCGCAATAAGCTGGGTGCTGTAAGCCTTCGTGGTGGCAACGGCAATTTCGGGCCCCGCCAGCGTGTAGAAAACATTGTCCGCTTCCCTTGCAATGGAACTGCCCACCACATTCACTATGGCAAGGGTCTTTATCCCCCGCTCTTTTACGTTGCGCAGTGCCGCCAGAGTGTCCGCCGTCTCCCCCGACTGGCTGATGAAGATGACCATATCGGTCTCCCGCAGAATAGGTTTGCGGTAGCGGAACTCGGACGCCAGCTCCACCCGCACAGGGATACGAGCCAAATCTTCCATCACGTACTGCACCGTCATTCCCACATGATAGGACGAGCCGCAGGCAACTATTATTATCCTGCCTATATCTTTTATCTCCTCATCGCTTATCCCCACTGCCGACAGGTCGATGACCCCGTCTTTTATGACCGAAGCCAGAGTGTCCGCCGCCGCACGGGGCTGCTCGTGAATCTCCTTTATCATAAAATGAGCGTAGCCGCCCTTTTCCGCCGACTGAGCGTCCCACTTTATCTCCGTGGGCTCTTTTTCCACGGGGTCGCAGTTAAGGTCGAAAAATTCCGCACCTTTCTCCGAAAGCCTTGCCATTTCCAGGTCGCCGATATAGTATACTTTCCGAGTATAATTCAATATCGCGGGAACGTCCGACGCCAGGTAACATTCGGTGACCCCCTCGTTTTCGCAGACCCCGATTATCATGGGGCTGTCCTTGCGGGCGGCATATATCTCCCCGGGAAAGTCCTTAAACATCACCGCTAAGGCATACGACCCCCGTATCTGCACCATGGCCTTAGAGAGTGCCTCCAGCGGGTCGCCGTATTTTTTGTAATAGTAATCCACCAGCTTCACCGCCGTCTCCGTGTCGGTCTCGGAGTAGAAGCTGTAGCCTTTTTTGACCAGTTTTTCCTTTATCCGGGCATAATTTTCGATGATACCGTTGTGAACGGCGGTAACATTCATATCGTCGCTGACATGGGGGTGAGCGTTTTCCTCGGAAGGCTCGCCGTGGGTCGCCCAGCGGGTGTGACCCACGCCGCAGCAGCCTTTGAGGGCAAGCCCGCTGTCGGTTTTTTCAATAAGAACCTTCAGCCGCCCCTTGGCTTTGACAATCTCCGTCCTGCCGTCTTCCCCCCGAACCGCCAGCCCCGCCGAGTCGTAGCCTCTGTATTCCAGCCGCTCCAGCCCCTCCAAAAGAATGGGCGCAGCCTGCCTTTTTCCCGTAAATCCAACTATTCCGCACATGTGACCGGTCTCCTTTTTTGTTTGATATACTTTATATTATACCATATTTTCCGAGGGATTGCAAGGGGATTTTCACATAATTTCGATAAGGCTGTTGTCTTTCCCCGCCGCAGGCGGGGAAAGACAATAAAAAACATCGCAGGAGACAAAAAAACAGTTTTCACCCAAAGGCGAAAACTGCTTGTATTTTTATCATACTAATCCCCATTGGAATTATGGAGATGAAGCCGCCGCAAAAAATTTAGCCTTATGGTTTTTTGCGGCGGCTTAAGTCCCATAATTCAATGAGGGATTTGTATCAGTCTTGCAGGCTTGATTTTATCCGTTCTATATGCTTGCGGATAAGTTCAAGGGCTTTGTCCTTTTCGTCATTTTCGAGAAGCTCGGCGATAAGCTCATAGTCGATAAGGTCTTTGCGGAGTTGGTCTTTGTATTGTATATCTGTTGACATATTAATTCACCGCCTTTGTATTTATTTTTTGTAATTACATTGTAACATACTTCGGGGGAAATGTCAAGATATTTTTGCGGGGGATAAAAAGCGGTCTTGCGCCCGTGGGCGAAAATATACTTTTTTTCTCTTTATTGCCTTTTCTCATTGGCATAAAAATTCCCTTTTACCGATATTTTGGTTTTAAGGAAGTTATCCCTTGCAATTTGGAACAAATTGGAAAAGCAGACCTACTTTTCTATGCTTGCTATTCGATTTCCGCACCCCTTCGTCCCCCTCCCGAAACGCTTCCATTTTTCTCAAAAATTTCAATTTTGCCGTTCGCCTTCCGAAAACGGAAAACCGAAAAAAGAAGAAAATTTAAAATGTCCCGCTTTTCTGAATTTTGAAAAACTTCATTTTTTGCAGTTCCGCCGAAAATGCGCCCAACGAAAAATTTGAAAAAACGAAGTTTTATTTTTCGTTATCCGTAGCAGCATTGATCTTCTCAATCTCCCTCTCCGTTCTGTTATCCGTTATGGCGATCTGCTGAACAAGATTTTTGAGCCGCTCCTCCAGCTGGGAAATTTTAATGGATAGGGTGAAAACCTTTATCAGCAGCAGGAATATCATCACCAGGAAAATAAAGTTGGAGGGCGCTTCCATGCCTATGAGCTTTGTAAACATACTTGCTATGGGCGGGAACAGGCTGAGAATCACAAGCCCTGCGGAAATGATTATCCAGAAAAATGCGTCCTCTATTTTAAACAGGGATTTCCTGATCTTTCTCAGGGCATACACGCTCGTCAGAACAGAGGCTGCAATTAAAATTACCCGAAATACCACCGACATTTTCTCACCCCCTGAACCACTGAATGAACAAGATCGACATACACATGCGGAACATATACTCAACCGACAGCTTCAGATTAAGGTAGCTCTCCCCTGCGATCCGTTCGTCCATTTCCACTTGTACTTCTTTTACCGACGCGCCCTTGCGGATAAGATAAGAGACCGTATCCGGTTCCGGACCGTAGTTCATATTGTAAACAAAGGCTTCCATCATCTTCCGGTTGAACATTCTCATGCCGGAAGTGGGGTCTTTTATTTTCTTGCCTGTGGTCATGCGGATAAAAAATTCTATGATATTGCTGCCTGCCATTCGAAGGGTTACGGGCTTGGGCTTGTCCACAAACCGAGAGCCTATGGCAATGTCAACGCCGTCGTTTTCCATAGCCTCCAGCAGGTCTTTGATGTATTCCGGACGGTGCTGACCGTCGCCGTCAAACTGGACGACATAATCATAACCGTTGAAATAACCGTATTTGAAGCCCGCCTGCACGCCGCCGGAAAGCCCTAAATTTATGGGCAGGTCCAGCAGATTGTAATGATTTTCCCTGCATATCCGGGCAGTATCGTCTCTTGAACCGTCGTTTACGACTATGTAGTCGTATTGTGGGTAGTTGTTTATCAGGTTGCCGACCACCCGCCGGATATTCTCCGCCTCGTTGTATGCGGGGATTATTATTAAGATATTGCTCACTCATATCACCTCATAAAATATGCTTATCTTAAATCAACAATTCCAAAAGAAAACATATTTATATAGGTGACATCCATATATAAAGCCGACAGTATGTCAACGAAAAAAACGGGAAGTTTTTACCGTAATTTTTCCCAACGGATAAAAAGCCGCCTAATACCCCCCCCCCGTATTTTTGCTCTTATCTTCCTCCATCTCCCTTACCCTCTTCTCCAGCAGAGCCAGAAGCTGGGTCAGGCGGTATATCCGCTTGTTCATATGGGAAACTATCATGGTAAGAGTGAAGATAATAAGCAGCATGAACATTCCCGCAAACAGGAATACCGTGTTCACAGGAGCGGCTATCCCCACAAGATTCCCTATCATCTCCACCAGCTTGGGGAAAATTGCCAGTATAAGCATGCCCAGGCCCGCTGCAAGCCAGGTAAGAGAATATTTAAGGTTCAGCTTGTTCCGGGCAAGATAATGGATTATTACCCCTAAAAATCCCACTACGCATATTATCAGAAATATCTGCAAAACAGGATTCATGTTTTTTTCCTCCTTGTCCTCTTAGTCCCTATGCGGCAGATTATCAGAGCCAGGGAAACTTTTATCATATAGTACACCGACCGCTTGGCGTTAATGGAGGAAACGCCCCCCGCCCGCTCTTTCATCACCACGGGAACATCCGCCACGGTAAATCCGTTGAGTGCCGCAGAAACTATCGCCTCCGGTTCGGGGTAATCCTGGGCGTAGTTCAGGGAAAAATACTCCGCAGCCTCCCTGTTTGCCGCCCTGAAACCGCTGGTGGTGTCGGTAACGGTAACGCCGCAGCAGATTTTTATGACTATCCTTATAATATTTATCCCCAGCCGCCGCAGCGCGGAGGTCTGAAAGCCCTCTTTTTCGATAAACCGAGAGCCTATGGTCATATCCGCCTTGCCCTCGGTAATGGGGCGGATCAGCTTTTCGATGTAAGCGGGGTCGTGCTGACCGTCGCCGTCTATCTGAACGGCAATGTCGTAGCCCTTTTCCACGGCATACAAATACCCGCACTGCACTCCCCCGCCGATGCCTAAGTTTACCGGCAGGGAGATGTAATTGTAGCCCCTCCTGCGGATTATCTCCTCGGTGTTGTCTGTGGAGCAGTCGTTGACGATAACATAATCGTATTGGGGGTAGTTGTTTATCAGGTTATCGACCACCCGCTCGATATTCTCCGCTTCGTTGTATGCGGGGATTATTATAAGGACTTTTTCGGACATGATCAGACCTCTTTCTTCCGGTCAAAGTTGGTTGCTTTTATCGCCGGTTTCGTATATTTTGATAAGCCGCTTGGCAAACCATTCCGGCCAGAAGCGCATAAATACTTCCATAGTTTCATTGTGTCTTGCACCGTTTTCAATATATTGTGTTGTAAAAGAACCTGTATGGATTCTGTGACCCATAAGGGGTTTATTTATATAAATGAATTTTCCCTTTTTGTCCGACAGCCTTATCCAGGCGTCCCAATCGAGATTATTTACCATTTTTACATTGAACTTGAAATCCCCGCACACAGGCTTGTAAAATGTTACCGAAGGACAGCATATGGGGCATCCAAGAGACAACACACGTCTTCTTGCAAACCTGCTGCTCGGAAACAGTTTAAAGCCGGTATTCATAATTTTCTTTACCGTCAGGAGCTTGTTTTTATAAACCTTCTGACCGTTTCTGAGTTCAAAATAATCGGTAAAAATAATAATGGGATTTTTTCCCCGAGCCGCTTTTAAAACCGATTCGGTGTATGTGGGGTCATATATATCGTCCTGATGAGCAATGGTAACATAATCGGTCGAAGCGCTTTCATAGCCAAAGCTCCAATCGCCCCCCATGGTCATTGCGTCTTCTGAGCGGTTTATTTGAACGGCAATGTTACATTTTTCAGCAACAGATTTAATATATTCATTCGGTGTTGATGTGGATATAACCACATTGCTTTTTACGGTCTGATCCATAACGGAGCGGACAGCCTCATCCAGGTACGGACTTTCTTTATATGCGCATATGACAAATGTATGGTTTATTTCCGGCATTTTTTTCATCCCTTATTTTAAATTTTCCCAAATCTCCCCCGCACACCCCCACACCCCCACACTTCCCTCTACTCTGTCCCCTTCCTTAAACCCAAACCCATACGTCACCGCCATAAACCCCACTCCCGCTTCTTTCGCCCCCATAGCGTCATACTCGCTGTCCCCTATCAGCAATGTCTCCTCCGGGCTGCATCCAAGCCCTGTCATGCACTTTCTTATAAGCTCCGCCTTTGTTGCGCCACCTGCCGCCCCCGCTATAAAGTCAAACCGCTCCTTAAGCCCGAAGCTCTCCGCTATTTTATCCACCGTCCCCTGCGCTTTCAGGGTCGCCACCGCCGTAAGATACCCCTCGCTCCGCAGCCTGTCCAGCAGCTCCGGAATGCCATCGTATATCCGCAGCTCCCTGTATCCCCGGTTTACCGCATACTCCTTGTGATACTCCACAGCCCTTTTAAGCTCCTCCCCCTTCAGCCCGAAATTCCTGCTGTAGGACTCTTCCATGGGCGGACCCACATGGGAGCGCATCTGTTCGGCTGTTATTTCCGGCAGACCCATCATCTTCTGCACATACCGTATGCTGTTGAATATCCCCTCGGAAGTGTCCGCCACAGTGCCGTCAAAATCAAATATTATCAGCCTGTATTTTTTCATGTATGATTTTCCTCCGAATAAACCGTTGGCGTAATAAACTCTATATCGATATTCCTGCGGACTTTGGCGAAATATTCTATCATCGCCGAATTGGTCTGCGCCTGCCTCTGGGCGTTGATGTTGTTTGCAAGACTCTCGTCAAAATAATTCTCCGAGTCCGAATAAGCAAACCCGTCATACCCCGCCAGAGCAATGTCCTTTACTCCCGCCTTTATCAGGACATTTATCAGCATAAGCCCCGAATTATCGTAAATAATATCGTTGCCGTTAAGATAGTCCGAGTAGTTCACAGCGCATATCCCGCCGTCCGCAGAAATGTTGGACGTGCATATGAGCCTGTCCTTTATCCGGGAAACAGCATCGTCAAGGCTTTTGAACCTTTTGAGATTGCTTACGAATATCCTGTCATATCCGAAAAATTTCGGTATATGATTTATGGCGAACACCGCCGGGGAATTTTCCTCAATGAACCTGTCTATCTCGCTCTTATGGGTCAGCAGGCTCTTGCCCGGAGCTAAAATAAGCGCCTTTCTGCCGCCGCAAAGCTCCGCAATACCGGCTATCGCCCCGCTGTCGTCAACGCTGTGGGACTGGAATTTCAGATACAGTCCGCTTATAAGCTCCCTGTCGAAAAGGTGTTTTTTCACATCGGGAATCTGCTTGATGATAACGTTAATATCCTTTATGCAAAGGGACTGGCGGTCAATAAGATAGGACGCATAATTGGGGTGACAGTCGTTCACAGCCGCAATATAGTAAGGAGCGGAGTAGCCCCAGGGGTGCTTGGAGTAGATGGGCATAATATTTTCGTCCATGGTTTCGAGAATGGGGATAAGGTCGTATTTTTTCTCGATATTTTCGTTGATATACTGGGTCATCAGCTCCGTGCAGAGATTCCCCGCCCCCCTCCCCATGCCGAGAACGGAGGTGTCGATATAAAGTTCCCTTTTTTTGGGTATATCGATAATAGCAAGCGAATTGGAAAATGACAGCTGTAAATTGTTATGGGAATGAAACCCTATGGGAACACCCTTTTTCAGGTTGTTGTCAATAATATAGAACAGCCTTAACGCATGGCTTTTCTGCATTGTCCCGAAAGTATCGACAATGTAAAAAGCCGCAATATCAAGCCCGTTAAAGAGCTTTACAAGGGAAATAACCTCTTCATCGGAATAATCGCTTATGGCTGCCGGCTGAACATACAGATCAAATCCTTTTGAAAGGATGTATTTGCAGTTTTCAAAAGCCTCATTCATATAGTCTTTTTTGAAAACATATCTTATCCCTTTAAGGTATTTTTGCCGTTGGCAGATACACTCCGGAGAATAATCGCCGTGCATTATCATAGCAACGAAATTTGTATTTTCCCTGATATTGCGTGAAGCAAGAAACGCTTCTGCGCTGTCGGTATCATTGTAAAGGCTGAAGTCATCGGAAAAAGTCTTATTTCTTTTTTTGATAAATCCGGACTCTATAATATCCAGCGCAGCATTTTCAAGCCTTTGCAAAGTTTCGGTAATATTCTTTTCCCCAAATTCCCATTCGTTGACGTATCCGCCATCACGGAGAGTGCAGTCGAGTAATTTCAATTCCATTTTGAAACTCCTATTGATATAAACTTCTTCGGTAAAACCGGATCATTTTTTTATTGCCCATTCTACCATTATTTTCAGTCCCTCTTCCAGCGTAACTTTCGGCGTAAACCCAAGCGCATCGTGTATTTTGTCATACGAGCAGTATATCCCGAACTGATCGCCCTGAGTTCTTCCCTTATACTCAACGGTTATGTCGAAAGGAAGATACTTTTTCATCAGCTCAATAAGCTGTTCGCAGGTGGTTTTGCGGTTGGTTGCAACCGTATAAGCATTATACAGCTCCTTTTCCCTGCCGTTTTCAGCGAGAATGAAAGCGTTCACCGTATCGTCAATATACACAAAATCACGGAATCTGTTCTTATCTCCCATAACGGTGATATGCTTGTTATTCAAAGCGTGGGCAAGAAAAATGCTCACCATTCCCTGCATGAGATTTTCCATATTCTGACCCGGACCGTATGTGTTGTTCAACCGCAGAGCCGTGCATTTTATGCCGTATTCTTCCGAATATATCCGCATATAATGTTCGCTCGCAAGCTTACCGACCGCATAAAAGGTTTTCGGTTTCAGATCTGCGTCCTCAAATACAGGGCAGGGATTCTCATCGCCGTAAACGGACATGGAACTGGCGTATATGAATTTCTTTATGCCGTTTTCCTTTGCATAATTAAGAAGCAGCAAAGTTGACGACACATTTGAATCAAGATCGTAAATGGGGTCGCTCCAGCAGGTAACGCCGCCGCTTTGTCCTGCAATGTGATAAACAGCGTCAAACTTGCGGTTTTCCAGTTTGGCTATAACCTCCGGAGAAAATGTATCGCCCTTGATAAATTCCACTCCCTCAGGAATATGTTCCTCAGCACCCGTGGACAGATTGTCGACAGTTACCACGCTGTGACCCTCGTTTACCAGTCTTTGAGCCACTGCAGCTCCTATAAATCCCGCTGCGCCCGTTACTAAATAGTTCATATTATTACCTCCTGATATTTTTAACATACTGCGTTGGGTAAACCCGATTCCGATAACGCCGTTATAAAATATCATTACGGAATATAATGATTACTTTTATAACGGATATCCTATTTCAGCCGCCTTTTCCCTGATCCGCTCCAGATCCTTCTGCGTATCCACGGACATGGACTCGGTCTCCACCTCCACCACTTTGACCAACTTGTGATTTTCAAGCAAGCGGAGCATCTCCATATCCTCTATGGCTTCCAGCCGTCCCCTGGGAGTGTTTCTGAAAAAGTCAAGAGACTTTTTTGTAAACGCATATACTCCCACGTTTTTATAATGGCTGTAATTCAGAACAGCCTTGGGAAACGGAATGGGAAGCCTTGACATATAGATAAGCTCATTCCTGTCATTTACCGCCAGCTTGATGGTGGAACTGTTTATAAGGTCAACCCCGTTTTTGAATTTTGTACAGAGCATGCCTGCGTCGTACCCGCCGGACATTACCTTTATCATCGCTCTTATATTGTCCGGCGAAATAAGCGGTTCGTCCCCCATGACAACAACATACAGGTCGCCGCCGATTTTCCCGGATACCTCCGCAACTCTGTCTGTGCCGGTAGGGTGCTCCTCGGATGTCATAATAACATTGATACCCTCGCTGTCGCAAACGGCTTTTATCCGTTCATCATCTGTCGCCACATATATCTCGTCAAATTCCTCAACCTGCCTGCACTGCCTGTAAACCCACCATATCATGGGCTTGCCGCAAATATCCGACAAAGGCTTTCCCGGGAAACGGGAAGACTTGTACCTTGCAGGGATAACGCCGATAATTTTCATGCCGCCTCACCCCCTTTGCAGGATAAGGAAAGCGGGTCAAATTTGGGCATTATCAACAAATATTGTTTATAACGCCCCCCCCCATTGTGCAATTTGCCTTTTGTGCATTATCATCGATTTGAGATGTCAGATAATATTTTTTATAAATATATTCCGCAAATTCAAAATCTATGGGGTTGTCAATGTCCGTTGCTTCAACCTCATCTATCCCGAAAATGTACGGAACGCTGCCTACCACGTTCATGCCGTCGATCATTTTCTCCCTCGACAGTACCGACACGGCAAAGTTGAGAGCATAGATATCCGGCAAGTCCTGGCTTCTGGGCTGGTGCTTCAGCTCATAGTTTATGGGCTTGTTGTCTCTGAACATAAACTCCTTTACCAAATGAGCGGAATTTACCGAATCATACTTATCCCGGTTCTGCATATAAAATGAAATTATGCCGGACAAAGTTTCGTCTTTTAACAGAGGATTTGTCACATTTGCGTAAACTATAACATCACAGCCGCAATGTTCAGCCATATTTTTATATACCTCCGACATAGGCGCACTGCTTGAAGCATAAAAAGCGTCCCTTTTTACCGTTTCACAGCCCAATCCGGCTGCGATATCCAGCATAGCGTCATCATCGGAATTGACAATAACGCCATTCAAAAGTTCATTTCTCAAAAGCTGTCTTAGCTTTATTTCCAACAGACTGCTGTCTGCAAAAGGACGGATATTTTTATCCCTGACCCTCTGAGAGCCTGCCCTGACAGCCACCAACGCTTTAATAACACTCATATTTTTTCCTCCTGATATTAAGAATACCGTGTACTGCGGTATCGTATTATTATTTTTTTCTTACAGTTGTTATCAAGTCTGCTATTTTCCTGCGATTTATAACCGCCGCTGCCAGCCCCGCCAGCAATACGCCGTAACGTATCTGCCAATGATCGTAGATCGCCAGCATAAAGAAGGTTGCCGCTGTGACCCCTATGGAAATAAGCAAAACCGACTTGTAATCATATATTTCCTCTGTAATGCCCTTTCTCCTGCCGACTATCCTCATAAAAATAAAGTGAACAACAGCAAAGAGCCCATAGCATACAAAGGTTGTATATCCTGCCGCATAATATCCGAATACCGGTATCAGCAGTCCGTTGAGCAGCACATTCAAAACAGCGCCGACAACAGAAGCAGCCGCAATAAATTTATTCGCTTCAAAGAAAAACTCCACATTCGCAAATATACAATATAAAAACGTAAAATACGAACTGACAGATATGACCGGAACAAGCCGTATGGCATCATAATATTCCTCTGTCGAAAAGAATTTTATAAACTCCGGAGCAATTGCCGTAAACATCAGCACCAGCCCCCCCATCATGACCAGAAGCATATTTATGACCGATTTGAGCGATTTAAAATCCTTGTTTCCCAACGCCTTATAGGTCTGCGGAACCAGCGCGCTGTTTACCGAATAGGTAATAATGCTTATAACAAGCGATATTGTGTAGGTAAAGCTGTATATACCCGCCCGGGCGGAGCCGACAATATTTTTTATCATTATTCTGTCCGATTCGCCGAGAATTATTGTAGACAGATAATGAGGGATAAGGGGGACATTAAAGCCAAGGGCATATTTCCAGTATTCCTTTTTAAAAATAATTTTACCCTTAAAATAATTGTACAGTGAAAAACCCAGACCGAAAACAAACTGTATAAATACCCCCGAATAAATAACTGCCCTTAGTCTCATATCCTGCACCGACATCATTCCCGCAATTATCGGAACAAACAGATACGCCAAGGAAAATACAGCAGTCCATGCCAGAAGACCCATATATTTATATTCATACCGCTGTCTTGCCATCCACATAAGAAAACCCTCCGTGAAAAGCAACTGAACGAATATCATCACCGACAGATCCGAAGGCAGTCCGAAAACGCCGTTCCAGAACGCCGGAAACGCCGCATATACTATAAAGCAGACCACTACCGCCGCAGAACTGAGGCTTTGCACAGCCGCCGTGTATTCGTTCCTGTTTTCCGGGAACTTGTACATTGCATTGTTGAATACGCCTGCATCCAGCCTCAGAGTGGCAAATATGGTGATTATGTTTGTCCATGATAAGAAAACATTGTAATCACCGTACTGTTCCACAGTCAGCAGACGTACCAGTACAGGCATAGCCAAAAACTTAGCCCCATTCTGAACCACACTGCAAACTACAAACCAAAATGCCGCCCGTACCCCCACAGGCAAGGAATGGTATTTGTCAATGTATTTTTTTATTGAGATCATTGCTTTTTATCCTCAAACAAGGAGTCAAAGTCAACTCTGGGAAAGACTTCAAGCATGCCCCCCCGGGTGGCATTGTATATTTTGAAATTTTCATGGGACTCACAGTAGGATTGAGCGACTTTGTATGTTTTGATCATAGCGTTTTCTATATTATGAACAGAAATTTCTTCCTTATATTCAACAGCAGCGGAATGTCTGTTTTCTCCGCTGTAATTACAATCACATCCAATAAGATAAACTTCCTTAAACCCCATATATACCGCTATTTGCAATATGTTAAAAACAATTGTTCCCCCGTTATACATAATGCTGTAAACATCATCGCTGAACTTTAAAGGATAACCATATTTTAAAAAATCCGAAACGCTTGAAGGCACTACTATATCCTTTTCGTTCGAAATGGCTTGGTTAGCGATCTCATCGGAAATAAATCGATTATTGATATTGTTGAAATTCTGATTCTTGGAAAGTGAATTAAACGCCATCTTATCTGCTACAACATAGTAACTGGCTCTCCAATCCGTTTTATTGTACAACTTAAATCCCGAATTCATAGCAAAAGTATACTCGTCTTTGAGCATATTGACATCATCGATCGTCAGACTTGGACCCGTGCAAACGATAAAGCACCGCTCACCCTCATGAATCCCCTCAAATTCTTTTAACTTGATATAACGCTTGTCCACCCAACCATTCCTGCGTTTTTCGGCCTGCCGCATCTTGGGCATCTCCATTATCCCCACAACCTGCCCGTAAACCTTGTGAGCAAAATTGTAAAGACCGAGTTTTATAATAATATTACGAATGCCAAGCCAGAGCGGCATGTATATTTTTTTCAGAGTTAACATAATATACTCCTTTCGCCGTGTTATCCTATCATAATATTAAAGGTATACTACTTTGTATATATAATACCCTCCTTCATCATATATCAACTCAAAATCTACAGCTGAACTATCTTCAAATACAGGGCTTGAAGCTGTCAAATACTTTATATCACATTTTTCCATATCGGAATAATTAAGATTTAACCTTATAGAATCAGCCTGTATTAAAGTAAATGATGTCTCTTCCTGTGTTAAATTAAGTGTCACATGCGCATATCTGTTATATACCTCTTCATATTCGCCTGTAGTATCCAACTTATGCCACAATTCCAAATTAGGTAAATAATTGACCGAATTTATACAGCTGCCTCCATTTGCTATAACATATTGTCCCATATTAAGAGATGCCCATTTTGCATCGGGATCTTCCGTCACAATCCTCTGTATAGCCAATGCAGCAGGCTTTGATTTCAATGCACTCATACCGCAAGTTATTGGATTTACAGCAGAACCGCACAAAGCAATGCCTATAATACCTGTAGCAATGATCCTTCTTTTATATTTATGAGAAACTGCATTAAACAACGCCAAAGAAAGCATTAAAATACATATAGTTATAAATACAATATATTCAATTGTCATATAATTGGAATATTCTTTATTTGAAACATATATTGCATATATTGCAACAACGGATGATATTATTAATGCTGCCTCTTTGGAAAAATATGCCCGTTCCTTCTTATCTGCTGCCAGATTTCTGATCATCAGCAACGAACAAATATATATCAATATGTCAATTGCTCTGCCTTCTGTTGAATAACTCATAAGAGTTATTTTTGCAAGCCATTCCGGAAAACCTACAGAACAATAAATAAACAGATATATTGAGCCAATTAAAAGCAATATATTTAAAATATCTATTTTTATATTTTTATCTTTCCTTCCTTCTTTAATTTGATGAACTAAGTTAGCAATCGAGATAATAAAGGGTATAGGAAACAGGCTGAAAAACACTCCGGCTTCGCAACGGTTGCCAATATCTTTTATAGGATAAAGCAATGTTTGCGGGAATAAAAACGCTTTGTTTAACGACCAACCGCCTATACCTATGCGATGACCTGGATAAACTGTAGTCATTACTCTTTCTGTATAAAATGAATTATCATACAAATAGCTTCCAACAAAAGTGAGCAATAATACAAACGCACACGCCACAGTAAGCCATTCAAATTTTTTGAAATTCTTTATTTGCGCCCATTTCTCAATAAATATCCATATTACCATCGCAATTAATAAATATGCTAAAGGAACCTGCCATGCCGGATATAAATTAACTACAAACACCGAACATGAGAAAACGACTCCCAAGGCAAAAAGTATTTTTGAATACTTTTTCTTTGCCTCACAAAAATAATATATACAAACTATTATGGCAGGAATAATCATCCAAGTTATACTAACCGACCACCACATTATAAACTGCGACAGACCAATAACCGCTCCGCCGAAAAGAGCATACAGCCGCTTCTTCTTTGTTATAATATAACACAGCTCAAATGCCGACATAAATCCCACAATAAAAATACTCAGCCAATAGAAACTTGCTCCCCGCTCAAAGCCGAACAAATAGTATCCCCATTTGAACGGATTGGACAAGGCAGAATAAGAAAGATACAATCCCGAAGCAGCCAAGCCGTGGTTATACGTTCCTCGCACAATATCATTTCCCGCACCATATCCAACTAATTCAGCTGTAGCAGCTCTTGGAGTGCTGCCTAACCATTCATCGCTTCTTATAGCCCTTGCCTTCCCCCAAATAGGCTCACTAAGTTCCGGACGAATACCCGGCTGCACATATTCGTTCCACATGGAAACACTTGATAAATTTAAATTGCAGGCAACAGCTATTACAAATATTACTCCCGCTATTATCCAACGCTTAGTAAATACAAAATCTCCTATATTATTGTGATCAAAGAAAAGAAAAGCAGTATACAAAAGAGACGGAGCAAAAAATATAAGCGTTCTCAGCAGTCCCGATACCGATACGACTGTTCTGAGCGATACTAAATCAAGAACACATTTATTATAAGCGGCAGTAAGGCTGAAAGCAGTCAAAACAGCACAAAACAGCCAACAGCCGAATTTAATAATTCTGTTGGCTTTATTCTTTAACCAAATATTATAAACCACCGCAATAATTATGGAAAAACCGAATGCCAATACAGAAAACATCATAAGATGTTTTGACACAACATTACTGCTGTAAAAAACCTGAAAAGAAATATCAAAACCCGATTCGTAACCGTTCAAATAAAGTTCTCCGTCAGTATATATATCATTATTCGCAGCCCATACCGTTATTGCATTGTCACCCGATTGTGCGTCGGACGTAATTTTTACAGTATATGTTTTCTCTTTTGAATCCTTAACAGTATCGAAATCCAAAGTATAAAAAGAATTATCCTTAAGACTTGCAGCATTGACGGTTTGCTTGAAAAAAGAAGTACCTTGCTGATCCAATAATTCAAAATAAACATTTGACGTATTTTCCCTGCCATAGGTTCCCAGAAGAAGGTCAACTCTGGTCAATCCGTTTTCCTTTGACAGGAAGGTTTGCTCAACAAAATTATTTTCCGTAACAGCTCCGACAGTATTTCCTTCATGAGGAACTTTAATACCCATAATATCAGTATCTTTATACCATAACGCAATTACCATACCGATAAGAATCACCATTGAAATTATAATTAAATCAGCAAAACCTTTTTTATTCATTTGATTACTCCTTACAGCTATATCTTAAAAATCCTGTTTTAAACGCAGCATACATCACTTCCCCCCGAAATCCCCCCTATCCAACGTCAAATTCGGATTATAATAGGGGTCGCCGCTTTCCAATTCTTTATTCCATTTCTTTTTAAATCTTTCAACCTCGTTCTTAAATCGTGCGATATTTTCCGATGTTTGGTCTGAACCCCTTGATTGGGATTCATAATGATAAGCTTCTGCATATGGAGTCCACACTATTAAATAACCTCTTCGCCTTATTTTCAAGCACAGATCTACATCGTTATATGCAACTACAAATTTCTCATCAAGCCCACCGACTTCATGAAAAACAGATGCCTTAATCATCATACAAGCAGCAGTTACAGCTGACATATCCTGTGAATAGAACAGCCTACCCATATATCCGGCATTATTTTTAGGAACTTCGTAAAATGCATGTCCTGCGACCCTGTCCTCACCCAGTTTTAATATAATTCCTGCATGCTGGATCGTATCATTTGGATAATATAACTTCGCCCCTACAGCGCCTACATCATCCCGCTGTGCATACATAAGCATTTCCTCGATCCACTCCGGAGTAATTATTTCTATATCATTATTCAATAATATATAGTATTTACCCGAAGCAAATTTTGTTGCATAATTATTAAGCTTAGAATAGTTAAATTTGATATCAAGAGAATGTACTTTAAATCGTTTATCTTCTTTTAAGTGCTCATAATATGCAAAAAGCTTTTCATCATCTGAACCGTTATCAATAATAATAACTTCAAAATCAGGATATGTTGTTTTGTCAAGAATGGAATTTATACATTTACGTATATCCTTTATGTGATTTTTATTGGGTATGATTATACTTACTTTATCATATGACTTTATCTCATATTTAAATCTGTAAATTGTCGGGCAAAC
>JAMOZU010000039.1 GCA_023667745.1 Ruminococcus sp. | reverse complement strand
AAGTATCTCCGCTGTCTGCTTGGGAAACAGCTTTCGCACCTTATGAAGCCAGTCAGGAACCGTCAAAACCGAGCCGCCCCGCCCGCCTTTTTGGTCACGGCTTTCCGTCCGAACCCCCCTGCCGCCGTATTCCCTGTCATAGAGGAAAGACAGTGCCTCTTCCGCATCGCCGTATTCTTCCCCTATTTGCAGTTCCTTTTCCGCAAACTGCCCTAAAATAAGCCTCCAACGGGATTCCATTATTTTATCGCTTGTCATTTTTTATACCTGCACCCCCGGAATATTTGTGTTATGTTCCGATTTATCGGTGTTTCCCGGTGCGGCATTTTCACGGGCATTTATGCCCATTGCCATAGGCGGGGAAAATGCCTTAAATCAGCCAACCTCTAGACTGCCGCAAAACCCAATATCTCTATCTTCTTCCCCTTCGACCCCTCTGACGGGCGAATTTCAAAATTCATTTCCTTTTCCGTCTGGAATTTTATTATCTGCTGGGAATACGCCTCTCCCCAGCCGTCCTTCTGATTGGTGTTTACGGTGGTCAACTTCTCGCCGTCAAGGTAAATGTCAAACGCTCCCCGCTCATCTTTGTTGTCCCGCTTATAGATAACGAAGAAGGAACTGCCGTTTACACGGACTTTCATGGGCTCGTCCCCCTCTTCGTATTTCCAGCAGCCGGCAAATCCCGAACTGCTGCCGCTGCCCAAGGCAAAGCTGCCCATATCCTTTACGGCAATGCCGCCCCCGGTGCAGTCGATACAGTCCTCGCCGTAAACGGGAGTGAGCATATTTACGTTCACATAGGGTGCGCCGAACATCTCCCCCGGATTTATCTCGTAACTTTCGTCCGCCTCTGCTTTATCAACGGCATCATAGAGATTTTCTATAAACTCACAAAGCAAAGTGTGACCGTATTTATTGGGGTGGGACTGGTCATCGGAATAGTCTTTCCATGTCATTCTGCCCTCTTCAAATTCGGGAGTAAGAGCGTCGGCGGCGGAGATCATGGGGAGGTCGTAAAAAGTTCCTATCTGCTTCATATGCTCCTGGGCGGAATAACCGCTTTCAAGAACGTTGAAAAGCAGTATCACCGCAGGCTCGCTTTCCGATTGGAGAGCGGTTTTTACAAGGGACTCATAGGATTCTTTGGCTATCTTGTCCTGCCCGTCGTTTACGGCAAATTCCACGAAAATTATATCCGGGGACTTGTCGAGAACGTCCCTTTTGAGCCGCAGTACCCCTAAATTTGACGGCGTACCCGAAAGCCCCGCATTGATATAGTTTACATTGCCGAACTTTTCCCCGAACATATCAGCGGAAAGCCTTGCATAGCAGCCCTCCGCACCGCCGCCTATCCCCTCGGTGATAGAGCCGCCGATATAGGCTATAGTCACCTCTTCGCCGTCCCTTGCCTTTTGGAGCTTTTCTTTCAGCCGCTTGGTGTTGCCCAAGCTGAACAGGGAACGGTCAACCATGGCGGCGTGAAACTCGTCCTCCGTTTCCGGCTGTTTTGTTTCGGACAACTCATCCGATATTTCCTCCGTGCTTGCGGCAGTCTCCGTAACGCTGTCGGTTACATTTTCGGTAACATCTCCCGCAGCTGTCCCCTCGGAGGTTCCTGTGCAGCCTGTCAGCAGTACAGCCGCCGCAACGGCGGAAACTCTCATTAATTTTTTGCGAAATTCTCTTATTTTCATATTATCTTTCCTTTCACAAATTAATTCACTGATTTACGTCCTAAATGTACACAAAAATTTCAAGCATAATCTTGCATTTATGGATTTTGCGCAGAAATTTTTTCTTCATATTGGAAGTGAATTTATATCAGCCTATTTCCACTATTCCCGTGGCAATCCCGTTGGGGGTAACGTCAAGGAAACCGTAAGAAGGTCTCTTGCCGTCTCTGGGACAGGAGCAGCTGCCGGGATTTAGCAGATGAACGCCATACTCATATCCCTCGAAACGGCAGTGAGTATGCCCGAAAAGAGCAGCGGCACAGCCGTTGTTTTTGGCAGCCATGAGAAGCTCGTCAAAGCCGTATTTTATCCTAAAGGTATGACCGTGGCAGGCAAATATTTTAACCTCCCCCGCATAGATGATGTCGAAATCAGGGGACGCACTGCCGTAATCGCAGTTGCCTGCCACATGACGTATATCGAGAGTCGGATAAAGACTGCGCATAGCCTCAACTTCCCGCTCGCCGTCACCCAGATGAATAAAGATGTCACCGGAATCTTTGGACATATCTACGGCTTTTTTCAGAGCAAGCCTGTCCCCGTGGGAATCGGAAAGGGCAATTATTCTTATATTTTTATTCACTTTATTGACCTCCGCAGCATATTATATTTATGGAAATGCCGATAAAGCAACTTTTATTTTATAATCTTAACATTTCCCTGCGTTGGCGGCTTTTCCCACCGCCTGCGGCGGTGGGAAAAGCCTTATATCGGCAATTCCTTACATATATTTTATCACATTTCCCCCAAAAAGTAAAGACCTTTTTGAAGAAATTTTAAGGAAGTACCGATTTAAGTTTTCCCCTGCCGTAGGCAGGGCAAAAACAAGACGGCACAGAAAGTATCCATTCGGGTTTTCCGCCGCTGTAAGCGGAAAGAGATCCGAATAACAAAGGATCTTTAAATTCTTATACGGCGTTTCTTTAAGAACCGGCAGACAAGAGCAAAAAACATTTCCTGCCTCTCGCCTCCTGCCTCTTAAAGTGAACATCGAAACGCAACACCAATATCTAAATCCAGCAAAAGGCGGTAATTATTATGGATATCAAGAGCACCAACCCCCAGAACCTCGACGCCCTTTTAAAGACGGTCAGCGCAAAGCTCAACGTCCCCCCCGAAAAGCTCCGTACCGAGCTTATGCAGGGAAAGTTTGACAGCGCACTGAAAAATATGAAGCCGGACGAAGCGAAAAAGTTCAATCAGGTACTGACAAACCCTCAAATGCTCGAAAAATTCATGAGCGCACCCCAGGCGCAGGCTTTGTATAAAAAGCTCTCCGGCGAAAAATAACGTTACACGATAACGGCACAAAGGAGGTGATCCGTACGGACGAAATGCTTGCGTCTGTTTTGGGAGACCCGGAAAGTATGCAGCAGATAAAAGAGCTTGCCCAAATGCTTTCCGAGCAGACAAACGGTGACTCTCCGTCCGCAGGACTTCCGGAGGATCACCCCGATAATGATTCTGCCCAAACCTCGGACTCGTCTCAAACGGCCGGCTCCCAAAGCGGCAGCCTTGATGGACTTAACGGACTTTTCGGTGCGGGCGGCATCGACCTTAACACGATAATGAACATAGGCAAAGTCCTTTCCGCCGCAGGCGGCGAAGACAAAAACACCGCCCTGCTTTTGGCGCTTAAACCACACCTTAGCGAGCAGCGGCAGCAGCGTGCGGACAAAGCGGTAAAAATGCTGAAAATGTACTCGATTTTCCTCGCCCTCAAAGACAGCGGAATGCTGGGGCAATTATTATAATTACTGCTTCTTGTTTCCTGCTTCCTGTCTCCGAAAGAACAACCGAAAAATTCTCGTATCTTACTATTGCAAACGGCGGTGAACAAAATGCCCGGTCAGAACGAATACTATGGGAACAACGGTTACCGAAGCCCCCGTCAGCCGATAAACGGCGGCTACTATTCCCAAAACCCCCAAAACGGCAGACAAGGGCAGCCCTTTGTCCGCCGTCCGAATACCTTTCCGGACAGCCGTCCCCGGAACAACGGCTACATAAACGGCGGCTACAGTCCGGAAAACCAAAGCGGACATTTCCAAAGCCAAAGCCCCTCTCAGAACCCGCAGTCATATGGAAATCCGCAGGGAAATTTCCGGAATACACAGGGAAACCAAAACCGTACGCCTTTCGTGAGAAATTCCGTTTCCCAACAACCTCCCCCGCCCCGTGAAGAACCTGCGGCAGCCCCCCTTGAGGACGTTTCTCCGAACAGCGAAAAAGCCGGCGGCCTGCTCTCTCTTTTAGACGGCATAAAGCTCGACCCGGAAAAGGCTACCCTTGTCCTGCTTATTGTTATCCTCTCCAGAAACGGCGCGGACGTTACCCTGATAATGGCACTGGCATATCTTCTTATGTAGCGGAAAAAGCGCAAGACTTTTTCCGCTGTTTTTTAATATAGACCTTTACGGTAACGCCCGTTTTCTGCACCTGTCAATAGAGAACCTCGTCCCCTTTGAGCTGCCGTCCCGTAGCGCAGAGACAACATCGGCATATTCCATTGCCTGTTCATTCCGCTTAATGGAAGCCGCCCGAATTTGCCGTATTCCGGCAAAAATTCCGTAATCTTTATGCCGTGAGAGTTTGAGCATTTCCTTGCAGATGTATCAACACCCTTTGCTCCGCCGGGAACAATTTCCCCGGTATCTTCCGCCGGATATTTTTCAAAGCTGCTTTATATAAGTCAACACCGCACAATCAGAAATGTCAGGATGCAGTATCTTTTTTTATCTCCAAAATTTTTTTAACTGCATCGGCAATTTTTTTCCGCTTTATTGCCGCTGTAATTACGGCGAGTGCAGCAGCACCGTATCGGATGGCAATATAATTATAGGAAAACATTATCAAAAAACCGGCCGTCAAAAAAGGTATGGTTATCGACATAATTGTTCTGAACGAATACGGACATCTCCCGCCGCAAAATTCCTTACAGATTTTTTTCATAAGAAAAAAATGCCCCAGCGAATAGATGATATAGCATACAAGAGTGGTATATCCTGCCGCAACATATCCGAAACGATTTATGAAAATATAGTTAAGCCCCAGATTTGCCAATGCCGCAAGCACGCTCGACAGCATTATCATTTTCGATTTTTCATAATAAAAGGAAAAGGCTGAAAATAAACTGTAGGTATATATAAAATAACCGCTCATGGCAACAGGCGGGATTATCCATATTGCGGGGTAATATTCCTCGGGTGCGAAAATTCGTACCGCTTCCGGAGCAAACGCTATCAGCGCAAGGTTCAATACAGCCACCATTATAAGCGTTGAATAACCTACCGGAGCAATTTCAAGTTCGTGCTTATCCTTTATTTTCTGATAAGTCCAAGGAGAGAGAGTCTGCGAAATTGCCGTATTGAACAGCATCATTATCAATGCAATGGAATATGCCAGACCGTATATCCCCGCCTCGCTTTCGCCTATCATATTCTTTATCATGATTCTATCCGAACTGTTGAGTACAGTCTGCGATAAATAGTGAGGTATCAGCGGCAAATTAAAACACACTGCGTATTTCCAGAACCTTGGCGAACAGATTTTTTTTCCGCGGATCATCTGAACCGCAAACAATCCCGTATAGGCAATAAGCTGTATCAGCATCGTACTCAGTATTCTTACTGTTGCCTTGTCATCGGAATGGACCACCATAATTATACTAAGGACAGGATCGGAGATCGAAGCAAACATCGTTACCGCAACAAGCCTACCGTATTTATACAGCACCCTTTGCTCGGCAGCCCAGAAATTATATGCCGCCGTTGTCCAGATAATGACAATCATCGCCAGCATCTGAACAGTCGTCAATGAAAAAACATTGTTCCAAAAGCTGCAAAACGCAAGATATACAATCGTCCAGAATAAAGCAAGCACCAGCGTCAGTCCTTGCAGCGAGGACGATAGAACATTTCGCTCTTCGCTGAATTTTACAAGTCCCTGTTCATAAACTCCGTAAAACAAATTCAGAGTTATGGATACCGAAAGAATCCCTTTCCATGAATTGAATACAAGATACTGCCCGTATTCGGCTGTACTTAACAGCCTTGTGAATATGGGAGTTGTAATCATCTGTATGCCCTTTTGCAGAAATGAGCATATCAAAAACCAAAGCCCTGCTTTTGCCTGTACGGAAAGGGCTTTATACTTCTCAATAAGTTTATTTATTAAAATCACCCTCTGTTAATGTCATACAAATCCCCATAATTCAATGAGGGATTTGTATCAGTCCTTAGTTATGCCGAGAAAATCCAAGACCCTTTTCGAGGAATTTCCGTCCGTGTATCGATGCATTGCCGGCATCAGTTTTTCTCTGTCCGGTTTATAAATATCCTTGCCGTCGGCGATCTCAAGTATTGCGTCTTCCATTTCCGCTATGCTGTATACATGGTATCCGGGCATATAGTCTATTGCATTCAACGGATAAAATCCGCGTGAGCTTGCATAATCGTCATAGTCATCAAGAGTAAAAATGATCGGCTTGTCAAGCAGCATATAATCTATGCCGATAGAAGAATAATCAGTAACGAGTGCGTCCGAGAGCGGAATAAACTGATAAAGCTGAATGCGCATTTCGTCCAGATCATGATTGCTCAGAATCAGGATATTGCTGTATGTTGTTTTAAATATCGGCAGCTCCTCCTGTGCCGGGTGAACCTTTAAAATAAACAGCATACCATACTTTGACAGAAAAGTGTTGAAATCAGCAAACTTTTTTTCTTCCGTCAGAAGAGGCAGTCCGGTCTCTGATATATTTTCAATCTCATGCACAGATTTATCTTTATTTTTTCTGAATGTCGGCATCCATAGTATCACCTTTGAATATTTTCCGAAATTGAATTTATCATTGAACCTTTTTCTTACAGGATCAGCATTTATGAAAAAATAGTCAGTCCTCGGATATCCCAAAACGGAAAGTTTCTCCTTTTCACATTGAAAAAAATGCGATAAAACCATTGTTCCGTATTCTCCCGTAGAGATAATAAAACGGAAATTATCTTTGTAAACACCGTCAATTGCTTTGTATCCCACGCCATGCCACAAATTAAAAATAATTTGTTTTTTTCTTTTAAACATAAGTCTGCGCTCATTAAAAAAATTGTTATGGGAATAAATGTAATATTTGCATATTGCCATATAGTAACATAAAGCTAAATTCGGCTTGCCCCGCCGCTTGCTGACCGCCTTGATATCTTCTCTCTGCATAAGCTCTTCCGGGTCATCAGCAAGCCAGACCACCCTGTATTTTTCAAGATAGCCGTTTTTCCTCATATACTCGTAAACCGCCTGGGTATTATCGGTAAAATCGCCAAGGCTTTCCATAAGAATAAGCCTGTCATCAATTTTCCGCAAACGGCAGAAGTAAAATGTTATTATTCTTACCGCAAATAAAAAAGATTTTTTTATAAATTCAAGCACTTTCATTATATACTCCCCTTTGCGGTTTTCTCGTACAGCTTAAACAAATGCGCTGCAATCCGGAATAAGGTGTACATTCCGTATTTTATATGGAAAAACAGCAAATTTATTCAGACATATGTAAAATTCATGTCAACATATTTTTTCAATCTTAAGAAAAAGAATATTAAACAAATTGAAAACTGTTATTTTATTATACCACTTTTAAAAATAAAAGTCAAGAGATTAAATAAATTTGGAAATAAATTTTGAAAAAATGAGATTGCCCCTGACTGTATCGGAGGAATATCCCTGTGTTCATATCGGTTTCCGAATATATAAAAAAGTACCATCTGAACCAAAGATTTGTAACATTTTTAAATTTTATAGATCGGTATTTTCTCGATTCCGCCGTTTACCTTTCGGAAGTATTTCTCCGAAACCATTTCGGAGAAATTTTTTTATAAAATATTTCATTAACACTTGCAATCATCCGATCAATGTGGTATAATTATATGAAGGTGATAATATGAAAATAGCAATGCTGGGGCATAAGCGAATCCCATCCAGGGAAGGCGGTATTGAGGTAGTGGTGGAACAGCTCGCCGTGAGAATGGCTCGGCTGGGCTGCGATGTTACCTGTTACAACCGCAGAGGGCATCACGTCAGCGGAAAGGAATTTGACTCGGAAATATCCGGAGAATATAAGGGCATAAGGCTTGTAAGCGTTCCCACGGTTGATAAAAAAGGGCTTGCTGCGGTAACATCAAGCTTTTTTGCCGCCGCCGCCTGCGCTTTCGGAAAATATGACGCAGTTCACTTTCACGGAGAAGGTTCGTGCGCTGCAATGTGGCTGCCGAAGCTATTCGGTAAACGCTGTATCGCAACGATCCACGGTCTGGACTGGCAGCGGGCAAAGTGGAGCGGATTTGCCGGAAAATATATACTGTGGGGGGAAAAAACAGCAGTTCATCTTGCCGACGAAATAATCGTTCTGTCAAGGGATACACAAAATTATTTTACCGAAAAATATCACCGCCGGACAGTCTATATCCCCAACGGAGCCTGCCGCCCCGAAAAGCGGAACGCAGATATTATCGCAAAAGAATACGGTCTTTACGGCGATGACTACATTTTGTTTTTGGGGCGGCTTGTTCCGGAAAAGGGTGCGGACAGGCTCATAGAGGCGTATAAAAAATTACATACGGACAAGAAACTGGTCATTGCCGGGGGTTCATCGGATACGTTCGAATATTCCCGAAGCCTTGGAAAACTGGCAGTAAACGACAGCCGCATTATTTTCACGGGATTTGTCAGCGGGAGAAGACTGGAAGAGCTGTTCAGCTGCGCATACATATACTGCCTGCCCAGCGAGTTGGAGGGTATGCCGTTGAGCCTGCTGGAAGCTATGAGCTACGGCTGCTGCTGCCTGATAAGCGATATTCCCCAGTGTACGGAGGCGGCGGAGGATAAAGCGGCAGTATACAGGCTGTCCGAACCGGACGGCTTAAGAAACGCTTTGCAGAGGCTGTGCGATGACCCGGAAGAGGTAAACAAATATAAAGCGCATTCGGCAGATTTTATATGCGGAAAATACGACTGGGACGATGTTGTGAAAAAAACCGTCAAGCTGTATAAAGGTGAATGAAAATGAAAATATTGATGATAAATAAATATCTTTATCCCAAAGGCGGTTCCGAGGTATATATGCTGAGGCTTGGGGAGTATCTGTCATCGCTCGGTCACAGCGTGGAGTATTTCGGTATGTCTCACAAGGACAACATCGTCGGGAACAGCTGCGGTGTTTATACCTCGGAAATGGATTTTCACGGAGGCTCTCAGGTAAAAAAAATCTCCTATCCTTTAAAAACCGTATACTCTGCGGAGGCGAGAAAAAAGCTCCGCAAATTACTTTCCGCTTTTTCTCCCGATGTTATCCACATCAACAATTTCAATTATCAGCTTACGCCCTCGGTTATACTTGAAGCGACAAAATATAAAAAGGAAAGCGGCTGCCGTATAATTCACACAGCTCACGACCTGCAGCTTGTCTGTCCGAATCATATGTGCAAGAATCCGATAACGGATAATATCTGCGAAAAGTGCGTCAGCGGGCAGTATTTCAACTGCGTTAAGGGAAAGTGTATTCACGGCAGCGGTATAAGGAGCATACTGGGGGCGGCAGAGTCTGCTGTATGGCATGCAAGCGGAGTTTACAAAAATTTTGACGCTGTCATATGCTGCTCGGAATTTCTTAAATCAAAGCTGAATACTCTCCCCGAACTGAAAGGCAAAACCGTTGCTCTGCATAATTTCGTTACGGCGGAAAATCATAAAGCGCATTATGATAAAAAAGATTATATATTGTATTTCGGACGGTACAGCAAGGAAAAGGGTATCCGGACGCTGCTTAAGGTATGCAGAGAACTGCCAGATATAAAGTTTGTCTTTGCGGGAAACGGTTCGCTTGAAAAGGAAATAAACGCCGTGCCGAACGTCCGCAATGCGGGATTCAAGCAGGGGAGCGAACTGGAGCAGCTGATAGGCGAGGCATTGTTTTCGGTATACCCATCGGAGTGGTATGAGAACTGCCCTTTTTCCGTAATAGAAAGTCAGACGTACGGAACGCCCGTGCTGGGAGCAAATATAGGCGGCATACCCGAAATAATATCCGATAAGGTCACGGGAGAATTGTTTGAAAGCGGAAGTGCGGAGAATCTGAAGGAAAAAATCACCCGCTTGTATAGCGACAGGCCGCTGCTTAGCGAATACAGCAGCAATTGCAGAAAGAAAAAATTTGCCGGGATTGAACAGTATACCGAGAAGCTTATGAAAATATACCGGGGCAATTCGGGTTGAAAGGAAAATTAAAATGAAAAAAACAAACGGAAAGAAACTTAACGGCACTGTCATCGTTACATACAGATGCAACGCACGGTGCAACATGTGCAGCAGATATAAAGCTCCCACCGCTCCCGAAGAAGAAATAAGCATTGAAACGATAAAGAAACTGCCGAAAATGTATTTTACAAATATAACAGGCGGCGAGCCGTTTATCCGTACAGACCTTAAGGAGATAGTTCGGGAGCTTTACAAAAAAAGCGACCGCATCGTTATCTCCACCAACGGATTTTTTTCCGAAAGGATAATCGATCTTTGCAGAGAATTTCCGCAGATAGGCATAAGAATTTCCATAGAAGGTCTGGAAAAAACAAACGATGAGATAAGAGGCTTGCCCGGCGGTTTCAGAAGAGGCGTTGAGACTCTTAAATCTCTTAAAGAAATGGGCATGAAGGATATAGGCTTCGGCATAACCGTGCAAGACAGGAACGCAGACGATCTTGTGCCTCTTTATGAAATTTCCGACGAAATGGGTCTGGAATTTGCCACAGCCTCATTGCACAACAGCTTTTATTTTGTGGAAAACAAAAACATCATATCTAACCGTCCAAAAGTTGCCCAAAATTTCGAAAAGCTCATTAACCGACTCCTTCACAGCACCAGCCCCAAAAAATGGTTCAGGGCATATTTTAACCACGGGCTTATAAATTACATATACGCTCAAAAACGCCTTCTGCCCTGCGATATGAGCTTTGACACATTTTTCATAGACCCTTACGGAGACGTTATGCCCTGCAACGGCACAAAAGACAAGGAGGTAATGGGAAATCTCAATACCGAAAGCTGGGAAGAACTGTGGAACAGCCGGCAAGCTGAGGAAGTCCGCAAAAAGGTACGCTGCTGCGGCAGGAACTGCTGGATGATAGGCTCGGTATCTCCTGCTATGCACAAGTATATTTGGAAACCCGCCGTATGGGCGGCAGTACATAAATTCAAATCTTTTTTCACACCCTCTCCCTACAGCATGTATGAAAACAAAACTGTATGCGCCTACAGGGACGGCAAGGTCACAAAGGAAACGCTCGATAAATGCACCACCTGCGATATGCTTTCAACTGCAAATGACGGACTCAGGCACTCAAATGAAAAAAAAGACTGATTAAATTTGGCAATATCATCTGCCAAGGCTCTTAATGCGTTCTTTTATTTTTTTGAACAGCACAAACATTTTGGCCTCAGCATGAAATACGGTATACATTTTCAGTTTTAAACAAATATAAATGAACATATATTTTGTACTTTTGTCTATTACATTTTTTATTTCGGCTATTGAAAAAATTTCCCTGCACTTGCTTTTAAATTCTCCGGGGATCAGCTGACAGTAAGCATTAATAAAGCTGCGGATAATCATCTTGAATTGAAAGAAATACATATCACGCAGTTGATTTTTACTAAGTTTCATTTTTCTGCATTCTGTTACTTCCCCGCATTTTGAAATATATTTTGCATAATCACGCCAGTCACCTTCGCAATGCCTGTTTACTGCGCTGTCGGTTCGCTGATAATAAGCGTATATATATTCATCAAAGGCGATATAGTTTTGAGAATGTTTTATGTAATCAAGCGAAAAAACCAAATCCTCCGCCACTCTCATGCTTTCATCAAATCTTATGCCGTATTTATTTATGATCGAAGTTTTAAACAACTGGATCCTGCAAAGTGAAGCCCAGAATGAGATCAGGGCATTGTAAAAAATCATATCGTTATAATCCCCGCACTCCCGTTTCGGTTCTTTTCCTTTTTCGGTTCTGCCGTCATCATATACATTTAACTCCTTAAACAATATCTGATCCCTATCGCCGTACTCGTTCAAAGCCTTTTTGAAAAAGCCGTCCGCCTCCGGAAAAAGGTAATCGTCCGGGTCGATAAACATGATCCTGTCCCCCGACGCCAAATCAAGTCCCATATTTCTCGCCGAGGATACGCCTCCGTTTTCCTTATGGCGGGCAAGAATTTTTTCGGGATATTTTTTTTCATATCCGCAGATTATGTCCCATGAACTGTCTGTGCTGCCGTCGTCTATCAGAATACATTCCCACTCAACGCTTTTTACCGCAAGAATAGACTCCAGACAGCGGTCAAGAAATTCTTCAACATTGTATACAGGTACTATAAAGGAAATCTTCATATTTATCCATCCTTTTTTCGGTCAAGATATTGCTGGGGCTAAGTATATCTTAATTATAACATAAAAGATAACTTTTTTCAAGTCTCAATACTTTAAAAGAATATATTAATTTTTGGTCAAACTGCACAAAATATTTCAGGTTCATTTGTATGTTCAAAAAATACGCTCATGTTACCGCCGATTTACGCTTTTTCTCCCCGGAATCGGGATAAACTCAAATAAAATCTTTTGATAAACAGACTTTTTCTGCAGACCGGAAATATTCATTAAAATTCATCTCATTGAAATGCCGTGAAAAAAATCCCCGCAAATATTGACAAAAAAAACTATTTGTGTTAAAATAGGAAAAGAGATAAATAAAGCGGGTCAAGCGGACGCACAGTGCAGAAATATAAAGCGTACCGCATTGCAGCATGAGATTAAGAAAGGAACTGATGATAGAATGAAGTGTCAGAAGTGCGGTACGGAATGCCCGGACGGAAATTTGTTCTGCGAGGCATGCGGAGCTGAATTGGAGACCCCCGTCCTCCCGGAAAATATAGACGAAAAAGGTTATGTCAAAAAGGAAAAACGTCCCCGCCCCAAAAAAACCCCCTCTCCCAAAAAAGCCCCCGGTGAAAAGGCGACAGTAAAAAAAGAAC
>JAMOZU010000038.1 GCA_023667745.1 Ruminococcus sp. | reverse complement strand
GGAGGAATACGGCGACGGCGTTGAGGCTTGCCTTCCAGATAGTGGACGACATTCTTGACATCACTTCCGACGACGTTACCTTAGGCAAGCCCGCAGGCAGCGACAGGGAAGAGGGCAAGGCGACATATCCGGAAATTTTCGGGCTTGAAGCGGCAAGGGCAAAGGCGGCGGAGCTTACGGAGCGGGCGGTAAAGGCAGCGGAAAAATTTCCGGACAGCGAACCTCTCGTAAGCCTGACGGAAAAACTTCTGTATAGGATAAATTGAACCGAGGAGATGTTTTTTTTCCGGCATTTATGCCTGTTGCGGCAGGGAGAAAAGCCTTAGATTCATAAATAAAAGGAGTCTGAAAAAATGAGCATATTGATAACAGCGGTGCTGTCCTGGTGCGTGTCCCAGTTTATAAAGACTATGATAAACCTTTTCAAAAACGGCAAATTTGATTTTGAGCGGCTTTTCGGAGCGGGCGGGTGGCCAAGTGCGCATTCGTCCATGGTCTGCTCCGCTTCGGTGGCGGTGGGCAGAGCGGAGGGGTTCAACACCACCATATTCGCCGTTGTCGCCATATTTTCCCTTATCACCATGTACGATGCCATGGGGGTAAGGCGGGAGGCGGGGCAGCATGCCAAGGCCATAAACAAGATAAACAAGTTCCTTACGGAAATGAAAAATCCCGCTTCTTTCGAGGACATAGCCACAGCCGCCAACAAGAGCATAAAGGTGCTCAAAGAATATGTGGGACATACCCCCTTTGAAGTGGTCAGCGGAGCAATAATCGGCATAGCCTTCGGATTTATCATGCCCTTGCAGATTATTTAGGGAATTACCGAATTAAGGTTTTTCTCCCTCCTTCGGCGGGAGAAAAACCGCATAACAAAAGTATTTTTGAAATTTACAAATAATTTAAATCCTATGTAATCGGTATTGCCTTAGAGGAAAGAAATGGGTAATAACGCTAAAAAATTTTTCAAGCAGGTGCAGAAAATGAATGAGAAAAATAAAGATACCAATATCCTCAAAAGCCTTTCTCTTCCGGGGGACTTAAAAAATCTGTCCCCCTCGGAGTGCAGGGCGGTTTGCAGGGAGATACGGAAAATTATCATAAAAACCGTCAGCGAAAACGGCGGTCACCTTGCCTCCAATCTGGGGACGGTGGAGCTGACCCTTGCACTGCACAGAGTTTTCGAGTCCCCAAAGGATAAGATGATATGGGACGTGGGTCATCAGGCGTATACCCATAAGCTGCTTACGGGCAGGCTGGAAGAGTTCTCCGCTTTGCGGAAAGAGGGGGGCATTTCCGGCTTTGCAAAACCGGGAGAGTCGGAGCATGACATTTTTATTTCCGGTCACAGCAGCAACTCCATCTCCGCAGCCTGCGGCATTGCGGCGGCTATGAATATGAAGAGGGACGATCACAGCGTTATCGCCGTTATCGGGGACGGTGCGCTGACCGGGGGCATGGCTTTCGAGGGTCTTAACAATGCGGCTAAGTGCGGCGGCAATCTGATAATAGTTTTAAACGACAACGAGATGTCAATTTCCAAAAATGTAGGCAGCCTTGCAAAGTACCTGTCTTCCATGAGAGGACGGCAGTCCTATGTGGAGACGAAGCATAAGGTGGAAAAAATTCTCGACGGTATGCCGATAGTGGGCAAGCCGATAAAAAATATCGTGACAGCCTCGAAGGACACCCTGCGGTGGTTTTTGTATCATTCAAGCGGCGTTGCCGGAGGGCTTACCATGTTTGAAAATTTAGGGTTCGTTTACCTGGGCCCCGTGGACGGTCACAATCTTGAAAGTCTGGAGGAGACTTTAAAAGCCGCAAGAGCCGCAAAAAAGCCCGTTCTCGTTCATGTAAAGACTGTCAAGGGAAAGGGTTACAAACCTGCGGAAAACAACCCCGGAGCATTTCACGGGGTAGCCCCCCGCATTATGAAAATGGGCGACCCCGAACATATCAGCGACGACAGCTTTTCCGCCGCAATGGGGCGTGAGCTTCTTGCCTTAGGCAGGGAGGATAACAGGATATGCGCCGTTACCGCCGCCATGAAATACGCCACGGGACTCAACTTCTTTGCGGCGGAGTTCCCGAAAAGATTTTTCGACGTGGGGATAGCCGAGCAGCACGCCGTCACCTTTGCGGCGGGACTGGCGGTAAGCGGCATGATACCCGTGTTTGCGGTCTACTCCAGTTTCCTCCAGCGAGCCTACGACCAGATAATTCACGATGCCGCCATATGCTCCACTCACATAGTTTTGGCCGTTGACAGAGCAGGTGTTGTGGGGGAGGACGGGGAAACTCATCAGGGTCTCTTCGACGTTCCCATGCTTACCTGCATTCCGGGGGTAACGGTATTTTCTCCGGGGAATTACGGGGAACTGGCTGTGTGCCTGAAAAAGGCTGTGTATGACGTAACAGGCGTGGCGGCGGTGCGTTACCCAAGGGGAGCGCAGCCACGTGAGCAAAGCAGCATGGAAGGGGCGGTAACTTCCTACAGCTTCTCCAACCGTGGGGGCGTGCTTGCCATAGGTTACGGCAGGACGGGTATATACGCCGAGGACGCCGCAAAGGAAGCGGAGCAAAGCAGTCTGCGGCTTGTAAAAATATTTCCTCTCGAAGAGGACGTTATAAACATCTGCAAAAGCTACAAGCGGATAGTCTTTTTCGAGGAATCACAGGAGCGGGGCGGCATAGGGGAGCTTCTTTCGGCAGCCCTTTTAAAATGCGGCTTTAAGGGGACTGTTGAAGTACACGCACTGAACGGCTTTATAAAGCAGGCGGACAGCGGGGATATTTTAAAGCGTGCGGGACTTGACAAAGAGGGCATAATGAAAATCCTCACCCGCAAAGCGGCGGAGGATACATAATGCGGCTGGACATTTACCTTTTCCGAAAGGGGGAGACCAAAAGCCGCGAGGCGGCAAGAAAGCTCATATCGGAGGGACTTGTCAATATAAACGGCAGCCCCTGCCGCCGCCCTTCCTATGACGTAAAAGCGGGGGACATTGCCGAGATAACCGAACGCTGTCCCTACGTGGGCAGGGGAGCGTATAAGCTGAAAGGTGCGGCAGAGGTTTTCGGCATAGACTTTACGGGGCTTGTCTGCGGGGACTTCGGGGCTTCCTCCGGGGGATTTACCCAGATAATGCTTATGGGCGGGGCAAAACATGTATATGCGGTGGACGTGGGTCACGGTCAGCTTGACGAAAGCCTTCTTTCCGACAGCCGTGTGACCGATATGGAGGGGGTAAACATAAGGGAGCTTACAAGGGAAAACTTCCCCTGTACTCTTGACTTTGCGGCGGCGGATCTGTCCTTTATCTCGCTGAAATTCGCAGTTCCGGTCATATCCTCTCTGCTGCGGGAAGGCGGTGGGACTGTCATGCTCATAAAGCCCCAGTTTGAATGCGGACGGCGTGACGTGGGCAAAGGGGGGATAGTAAAAGACCCCAAAGTCCACGAACGTGTAATAAATGAGGTAAAGGGATATTTCGGTGAAAACAATATTGCCGTAAAGGGAGTTTGCCCCTCTCCCATAAAGGGGGGCAGCGGAAATAGGGAGTATCTTATTTTCGGAGAAAAGAACAGTCGCTGATCTAAGGCTTTTCTCCCGCCATCGGCGGGAGAAAAGCCGCCGAACACAGGGATTTGTAAAGGGTGAATAAAAACAATGAAAGCTGTAATTTGTCCTAATTTTTCAAAGAACAACGCCTTTGAGGTCACGGGAAAAGTATGCTCCATTCTCGTTAATATGGGCTTCGAGCTTTTCGGGGACAGGGAGCTAACGGATAAATTTCCCAAAAAATGCCGTATCGCTCCTGCCGATCTGAAGGAAATAGCGGGGGAGTGCGATTTTATCATAGCTATCGGCGGTGACGGCACTATCCTTGAAGCCTCCTGCTATGCCGCCGAGGGAAACAAACCTCTGCTGGGGATAAATACCGGGCGGCTGGGATTTATGGCATCCATGGAGTCGGACGAGCTGTACGACCTGTCAAAACTTATGAGCGGCGATTACAAGATACAGGAACGTATGCTCCTGGAATGTATTCACCGTTCGGAGGAGGGCGAACGTGTATACACCGCCCTGAACGATATTGTCATAGGCAGCAAATACTCCCGCCTGACGGACTTTTCCATAACTGCCGAAAGCAGGGAAATAACCTCCGTTCGGGCGGACGGGCTTATTTTCTCCACTCCCACAGGGTCTACAGCCTATGCCCTGTCTGCGGGAGGACCTATAATAGAGCCGTCCATAGAGTGCATTCAAATGACCCCCATATGCCCCCATTCCCTGTTTGCAAGGACTATGATATTCGACGGCGGGCGGCGGCTGTCCCTGTCTGCGGACGTGAACGCCAAAGGTGCGCTGTATATCTGCATAGACGGGCAGGTGACAGGCGGGGTCGACCCCGGGGACAGTATCGATATTTACCGTTCCCCAAAGTCGTTGCGGCTGATAGATATTTCGGGGGATTCCTTTTACTCGGCTGTGAACAAAAAGCTGATGAACTCAATTAAGCAGTAGGTATGCGGCAGGGGAAAATAAAGGAAGTACTGATTTAAGGTCTTTTCCCGCCGCAGGAGGCATATATGCCTTGGAAAAGACCGCATGACACAAAGTTTTCTTATATATGCTGATTTTAAAACGCAGTTTGATCAACATTTCTAAAAAAATTTTCGAGGTGTAAATATGAGAACGGCTCGGCTTGAAACCGTAAAAAGCATAATCGAAAATGAAAATATAGCCACTCAGCAGCAATTGCAGAAGTCTGCGGCAGGGCGGGGGCTGAAGGTCACCCAGGCGACCCTTTCAAGGGATATGGCGGCCCTTGGGGTGATAAAAAAAGACGGCAGATATATTATCCCTCCGGTAAAGGAGATACCCCCCCTGATAAAAGAGTCGGTCAGGGAGATAGACAGGGCTGTGAACACTGTGGTCTTCAAATGCAGGGCGGGGACTGCCAACGCCGCATGCGCCGCCTTTGACAGCCTTGATATGCCCGGCGTTGTGGGGACTATAGCGGGGGACGACACAATTTTTATTTTAATGCGCACCTCCAAAGAAGCCGCCGCCTTTGAAAAACTTATCCGAGGGCTTATGGAAAGGTAAGCAAGTGCCGATTTCCTAAGATAAAAGTTTCTTCGGTAAGTTAAGGGATCTTATTTTATTTGTTTTCTCCACGCCGAAGGCGGGGAGAAAACGGGGCTTTTATACAAGATGATATATTATTAAAGTGCTTTTTGGTCGGCGGTCTCTCGGATAACCTTTTTATCAAACGGAAAGGAAAAGGATAAAATGCTTAGTGAGCTTTATATAAAAAATCTTGCCGTAATAGAAGAGGCGGCGATCCCATTTACGGACGATTTCAACGCCTTTACGGGGGAAACGGGAGCGGGAAAATCCATACTTATAAACGGCATCAACGCCGTTCTTGGGCAGCGGGTGACAAAAGATATAGTCCGTACGGGCTGCGACAGGGCGGTGGTGTCCGCGCTGTTTACGGAGCTGTCAAAGGGGGAGGAAGATCTGCTGGAGGAAATGGGAATATCACATGACGATGGTCAGCTGTCCCTTTCGAGGGAAATTATGGCGGACGGAGAGAGTTCGGCAAGGGTAAACGGGTTGAAGTCCTCTGTGGCTGTGCTGCGGGAGATAGGGCAGAGGCTTGTAAATATCCACGGTCAGCATGACAATCAGCTGCTGCTGAACACCGACAGGCATCTTGGCATACTGGACAGCTACGGCGGACTTTCGGAGATGAGGAGCGATTATCACGAAAGTTTCAGGCTGTTACAGGAAGCGTCCCGCCGTTTAAAAAAGCTGACGGTACAGCGGCGGGAACGTCTGGAACGGCAGGACATTTTAAGGGAACGGGTGGAGACTATCGGCGCACTGGAGCTTTCGGAGGGAGAGGACGAGGAACTGGAAAAAGAATATCGGGCGGCGGGGAACAGCGGAGAGATACTCCGACGGCTGTCGGAGGTCTGCCTTTTGCTTCACGGGGACGATGATGACACGCCCAATACGGAGGAGCTTATCGCCTCCGCCTGCGACAGCCTTAACGGAGCGGCGGAGCAGTCGGGCAGCGAGAGCCTTGCAAACCTTGCGGCACGGCTGGAGAGCGCAAGGGTGGAGCTTGCGGACATAGCCTATGAAGCGGCGGAGGAGCGGGACAGAGTGGACGTGGACCCCGCCCGTCTGGAGTATCTTTCCGACCGTTTAAGCGAGATAAACCGACTGAAAAAGAAATACTGCGGCGGTCTGTCGGACGTGATAAAGGTGTATGAAGAAGCGGCGGCGGAGCTTGCGGCAATAGAAAGCTCCGACAGCGAGATAGAAGCGGCGGCGGCTGAACGGGAACGTCTTCTGGCGGAAGTCTCGGAAAAGGCAAAGGCTCTTTCGGCGGCAAGGGCAAAGGCGGCGGCGGAGCTTTCGGAGCAGGTGGAAAGGGAGCTGTCCTTTCTCGATATGCCCGATGTTACTGTAAAAGCGAAAATGGAAAAGGGAAAGCTGACTGCTACCGGGCTTGACAGCGTGGAATTTATGATCTCCGCCAACGCAGGGGAAGAATTAAAGCCCCTTTCAAAGATAGCCTCCGGGGGCGAGCTTTCAAGGATAATGCTTGCGCTCAAAAGCGTTATCTCCGAAAAAGACGATGTTCACACCCTTATCTTCGACGAGATAGACACGGGCGTCAGCGGCAGGGCGGCGCAGAAGATAGGGATAAAATTGGCGGAGGTCTCCCGCCGTCAGCAGGTGATATGCGTGACCCACCTGTCCCAGATGGCTGTAATGGCGGACAATCACCTGCTTATCGAAAAGAGTACAAGCGGGGGACGTACATTTACGCAAGTCCGCCGGCTGGACGAAAAGGGCAGAAAGAACGAGATAGCCCGCATTATGGTTGGGGAAAACATCACCGACACCGCCCTTAAAAACGCTTCGGAAATGCTTTCGGAAGCACGGGAGAGAAAGGAGAAGATGAAATGAGTCTGATAGACGTTGTAATACGGCATATAGAGCCGCCGGATATCCGCAGTTTTTACAAGATACACCGGGAGCTTGCAAATTTTTTCGTTCACAGGACGGTGAACCTCATAAACGACGGGCATTACGACCGCTTTCTTACCGCAAGGGAAGACGGCAGGCAGATACCCATCCGTATATATCCTCCGAGGAATATTTCCCCAAAAAGGCGGATAATACTGTTTTTTCACGGCGGCGGCTGGGCGGTGGAAAATATCGACCGCTATCACCTTGTGTGCAGTCAGCTGGCAGCTATCACGGGAAGCTATGTTATTTCCGCCGAATACCGCCTTGCACCCGAAAACAAGTTCCCCGCAGGGTTAAAGGACTGCTATGAAGCGGCAAGGCAGGTCTACGGGGGAGCGGCAAGGCGGGGAATATCTTCACGGAACGTTATCCTCACAGGGGACAGCGCAGGAGGAAATTTAGCGGCGTGCGTTTCCCTTGCGGCAAGGGAGCGGGGGGAATTTCGGGTTCGCCGGCAGGTGCTTTTTTATCCCGTGACAGCCTGTGAATACGGTGAGGACTCGCCCTACGAGTCCGTTCGGGAAAAGGGAAAAGGCTATATCCTTACCGCCGAGAGAATGCGGGGGTACTTAGACTTGTATCTTGACCGCCCCTCACGTAAAAACAGCCCCTATGTCGCCCCCATTAAGGCAAAGAGTTTCGAGAAATATCCCGCCACTCTTATAGTCACAGCGGAGAATGACCCTCTGCGGGACGAGGGAGAGGCGTTCGGTAAACGGCTTTACGACGAGGGCTGCGACGTTATGGCATTCCGCATAAAAGGAGCGTATCACGGATTTTTCGGCACGAACCTGCAGTTCAATCCCGACGCCCGCAAGGCGGTAAGCATGATGATGTATTTTATACGGCTGACAGACTGAAAGATGAGATGCTGTTTTTTCTTCCGCCGCAGGCGGAAGAAAAAACGCCCGATACAGGGGGTGTGTTGATTTGTTTTTTACCAATAAAGAAAAGGACGCCGCCTGGAGCAGACTGGATAATGCGGCGAAGATTTTTCCCTCAACGGTGGAAAAATCCGACACGAGAGTGTTCCGCTTTTCCTGCGAGCTGACAGAACCCGTGGACAGGGACATTTTACAGCGGGCGGCGGCAGAGGCGGCGGAAAGTTACCCGAATTTCGGCGTTGTTATGAAAAAGGGACTGTTCTGGTATTATCTGGAGCGGTGCGATGAAAAGATAAAGGTAACGGAAGAAGACCTGCCGGTCTGCGCCGCTCTCTACGAGGAGGACAGAACGGGTCTGCTCTACCGTGTTTCCTATCTTAACAACAGGATAAATTTAGAGATGTTCCACGTCCTGACCGACGGCACGGGTGCACTGGAGCTGCTCAAGACCATAGTTTACCGTTATCTTGTTTACGCATATCCGGATAAATTCGGGGAGACCCCGCCTTTTATGGAAGGCAGTGCCTCATTCTCACAAAAAAGTGCCGACAGCTTTACAAAATATTACGACAGCAGCCTGAAAAACAAGCGGAAGGCAAAGTACGTAAAAGCTTTCAGGATAAAGGGCGAACGCCTTGACAACAACGGGCTTTCGGCAATAGAGGGCTTTGCCTCTGTAAAAAGCGTTATCGAGGCGGCGCATAAATACAATTCCACTCTTACCGTCTTCCTTACCGCCCTTTACATAAAGGCGTTAAGCTCGGAAATGCCCTTGTCGGGGAGAAAACGCCCCATGGTGATAAATATCCCGGTAAATCTGCGGCAGTATTTTCCCTCGGAAACCGCCAAGAACTTTTTCGGAATGATCTCCGTGGATTACCGTTTCGACAAACAGCCCGAGGACATAGAATCAATAGCCGCCTATGTAAAAGAGTCCTTTCAAAGGCAGCTTACAAGGGATAATCTCGCCATGCGTATGAACAGCCTTGCGGCTCTGGAGCATAACCCCATAGCCCGTATAGCCCCTCTGCCGATAAAAAACGAGGTTCTGAAAATTGCAAGGCACGTGGGACTGAAAAGCGAGACTTCCGTTATCTCCAACGTGGGGCGGATAAAAATGCCCAAGGAATTTGACGGACTTATAAAACGTTTCTCCGTGTTTGTCAGCACACAGAACATACAGCTTAATATATGCTCTTTCAACGACTGCCTGCAAATGGGATTCACATCGTCCTTTTCCGGGGCGGACGTACAGCGGGAATTTTTTCATCTGCTGACAAGCCATGGGGTGGAGGTTACCGTCAGAAGCAATGATAGCTACTGATTTGTACAGACCCTTCCCTGCCGCAGGCGGGGAAGCGGACATGAAAAAGTTAAAGGAGCGGATATATATGCAATATTGCCGGGGCTGCAAGGTGAATGTGGACGGGAAAAAATCAAGATGCCCTCTTTGTCAGGGGGAGCTTACGGGGGAACAGGAGGAGGAGATGTATCCCGCATTTGCTCCGCCGAGGTTCGGGAATGCTTTTATTGTAAAACTTATATCCTTTATCGCCGTGGCTGCGGGGATAATATGCCTTGTGACGGACTTCCTTTTAAACGAGGGACTGGGCTGGTCGATACTGTCGGCGGGAGGGATTTTCTGCGCATGGCTTACAACAACGGTGGCGGTAACGTACAGGAAAAGGGTGCTTAAAAATATCACATGGCAGCTTTTCCTGATAACGGCATTGTCGGTGATATGGGACAGGTTCACCGGGTGGCACGGTTGGTCGCTGGATTTCGTGCTTCCCTGCGCCTGCGTGTGCGCCACGGGGTCTATACTGCTGCTGGCGAAGATACTTAAAATGAAAACGGGACAGTATCTGCTGTATATGATAATAGGCGGGGTCTACGGCTTGCTTCCGCTGGGGTGCATAATAGCGGGACTGGTGAATGTGAAAGCACCCTCCGTTATCTGTTCGGGGGTCAGCGCAATAGTTATTGCCGCACTGCTTATTTTCAGAGGGAAAAGCACAAAAGCGGAAATGGAGAGGAGACTGCATTTATAGAGGTCAGACTGATCCCCGTTAGAATTATGGAGATGAAGCTGCCGGAAAAAATTTAGCCTTATGATTTTTTGCGGCGGCTCAAGTCCCATAATTCAATAAGGGATTTGTATCAAACGGCATTTTAACGCTTTGACAGGCGAAAGGAGAAAAATGGATTAGCCTCAAATTAAAGAACTGCGGGACAGGCTGCGGGACAAAAACATTCCAAAAACCGTTACCGACAGCTTCGACCGAGCTTTTGACATTGAATACGCCCACCATTCCACAGCCATAGAGGGCAACACTCTTACCCTTATGGAAACCAAGACCGTCCTTGAAGACGGAATTGCCGTAGGCGGGAAAAGTCTGCGGGAGATATGGGAGGTAACCAACCATAACAAGACGTTTAAATTTGCAAAGGAGTGCATTGAAAAGGGCGTTCCCCCGAGTGAGCGGCTTGTAAAGGATATTCATTGAGATGTTAACGGAAAACATCATGCACGGAGGTATCTGCAGGAGCTGTGATGCTGCCATAACAGGAGCTTCCCACACACCGCCCTCCCCAAATGAGATGTATATGCAGATGAAATATTTCTTTGACTGTCCGGAGCGGGGCGAACACCCTGCCGCAAACCCTATGGAAAAGGCGGCATGGATTCACGGCGAGCTTGTCCGCATACACCCTTTTGTTGACGGAAACGGCAGGACAGCACGGCTTATTATGAACTGCAGCCTTATGACGGATGGCTTTTTGCCGATAAACATCACCGCCGACCTTCGCCCCCGGTATTACGAATGTCTTGACGGATATGCTTCTTCGGGAGAGTTTGAACCTTTTGCGGAGCTTATCGGGGAGCTTGAAACACAGCGGCTGAAAAAATATCTTGCCATAATTTTTTAAAACACGATTTATAAAATATCCGCCCGTCACAGGGTGTTACAACACTTTACTTTGAAAAGGAGACGGTTAAAATGCGTGAAACATCACTTACCCCGGCCGAACTTCAACGTTACGAACGTCAGCTGATGATACCGGAGATAGGCGAAGAGGGACAGCGTAAACTTGCGGCGGCAAGGGTGCTGATAATAGGCGCAGGTGGGCTTGGGAGTCCTGCGGCTATGTACCTTGCGGCGGCGGGACTTGGCGTTATCGGCATTGCCGACGGCGACAGGGCGGAGCTGTCGAATTTACAGCGGCAGGTAATTCACGGGGAGAGCGATTTGGGGCGGGAGAAACCCTGTTCGGCGGCGGAGTTTATAAAGGGGCTTAACAGCAATGTCAAGGTGAATGTCATAACGGAATTTCTTGATGAGGCGGGTCTGGAAAAAATTATCGGGGACTATGATCTTGTTCTGGACTGCGTGGATAACTTTAAAAGCAAGCTGATGATAAACGACGTGTGCGTGAAAGCGGGGAAACCCTTTTGCCATGCCGGGGTGCGCAACTTCAGGGGACAGGTCATGACATGGCTTCCCGGCTTCCCCGACCTGCGGGAATTGATAGGAGACAGCATTGCCGACAGCGAAAAGGGGGTTATGGGAATGACGGCGGGGGTATGCGGTTCTATTCAGGCAATGGAGGCGGTAAAGTACATCACCGGAGCGGGACGGCTGCTTACAGGGCGTGTGTTCGTGTTCGACGGGCTGGAGATGAGGGTGAAAGTAATTGGGAATAAATAAAAACCGCACTGTTAAGTGCGGTAAAAAATCAATCTTCATAATGCCCTTTGCAGGCAATGATCAGCAAACTGCCGTTTTCATCAATGTTATAGACCAGTCTGTTGGCATGGTCAATATGTCTGCTCCATGCCTTGCGGTGTCTTAAAGGCTCAGGGTGTCCTGTTCCTTTTTGCAGCCCGTTTCGTTCAATATCCTTCACAAGGTCATTGATTTTCTTTACCTGCTTTTTATCATGCTGCTGCCAATAAAGATAATCATCCCATGCACGGTCAGACCAGAGTTTATTCATCTTCCGCCTCTATCAGTTCATGCTGCTGCCCCTTGCCTGCGGATAACTGCGCCATAGCACGGTCAATCATTGCAAGGTATTCGGCATTCCGTGCCGCCTTGGAAATTTGGTTGAATTGCTCAAGGCTCATAAGCACAACGTTTTTTTCGTTTTTCCGCGTTACGATTATTGTTTCGTTTTTGTCGTACGCAGCATCGCAATAATGTTTCAAGTCGTTTCTGATAGTGGAATAATTTACTGCCAGCATATAAAATATCCCTGCCTTTCATTGGGGTAATAAAACACTTATTGTACACTTTACTGTACAATATAATTATATCACATGTATTATATTATGTCAATGTAAATAAAAAACTAATTCATTAAGAATTATACATTTTAATATTAACCAAATGTAAAATTTAAAAATCTTCCTCTATGCCTCTTGACAAATTGCGGAAAAAGAGTTATAATTAACTATTGTATTATAATGTATTCTTATGCCCCTTTTAGGGAAACGCCGGGGAAAATTACCGTCATTTTCATGGGTCGGAGGTCGGGAAAAGGGCTATGTTTAGCGGTCTGCTAATAAATTTACCGCTATGTTAAAACCCGTTTTTCAAGGCTTCCGAGGCAGGAAAATGTTATTCCGAGGGAATGTAAATTTATTACAAAGATAATTCATATTCTATGGATAATTTTGTTGAAAATGACAAATCGGCAGAAAATTGCCCCAATAATACGGAAATTATTTCGTCTTTTTTGGGCGGGAACTGCTTATTGCGGAAAAATTTGCCGATAATAAAGGCAGTTTTTGCGCCCCAAAGACAATGACTGCGTACAAGTCCCCCAATGCATGGGCTGCGGGCTTGTATCCGCCGTTCCCCAACAGCTTTTTATTTAAACAAGGAGGAGTCCGCCTATGGTGAATGTAAAACCTGTACAGATGGGTAAAACCACCCGCATGAGCTTCGGCAAAATAAATGAAGTTCTCGGTATGCCGAATCTTATCGAGGTACAGAAAAATTCCTACGACTGGTTTCTGAGGGAGGGACTTAAAGAGGTTTTCAGAGACGTGTCGGCCATCACCGACTACAACAACAACCTTGTGCTGAATTTCGTGGACTTTCAGCTTGACGAGACCCCAAAATATTCCGTCGAGGAGTGCAAGGAAAGGGACGTTACCTACGCCGCTCCCCTGCGGGTGAAGGCTTCTCTGTGGAACAAGGAAACGGGAGACGTTAAGGAAAATATCGTATTCATGGGCGACTTTCCCCTTATGACCGACAGCGGCACGTTCGTTATAAAT
>JAMOZU010000037.1 GCA_023667745.1 Ruminococcus sp. | reverse complement strand
ACAGCAAATTATTGCATAAATGATATTATGACAAATTACAGATACAAATTTGAGATCGACGCAAGTGTTAAGAAGGTTTAAATTGTTCGCTCTGATTATACCGTTTATAAATCCAAAACTTCCGAAAATCTCCGGAAGCGTGTTTCATCATTTGAAAAAAGGCACTCAAAAGAGATTAATTTTATTAATTGTGGAACTGTTGGAAAAATTACGGTTATACATATAATTATTTATAATGCAAGTTGGTTTATCTATGATGATAATAATCAAAAGTTTACAGAAAAAGACTATTCGGAAAAAGCATAACTCAGAAGTGTTGGCTGCTGCACATATGTACAGCAGCCAACGTTTTTTTAAATTTATTATTGCCGCTGTCTTTCCTCCGACCTCACTGCAAAAGCAGAATCGGCAATTCATACTGATTCCCATAATTCAATGAGGGATTTGTATTATACCGCCTCTTCCTTAAGCAGCCTGCCATCTTTCAGCAGACGGCGGAGTGTATCATAGTCCTCATCCTTGATAGCGTTGCGGTACTCCGTCAGGCGGTCGATTATGAAATCTATCTCAAAGCAGAGAGGCTCTTTATTCATAATGAAAAGAGGCGTCCACATATCCTCGTTGAGTTTCGCCACACGGGTCAGATCCTGATAAGAGCCTGCGGAAAATCCCATCTGACGGCTGTGGGTGGGACTTTTTATATAGGCGTTGGAGACCACATGCGCCAGCTGACTGGTAAAGGCGATTATGGCATCGTGTTCATCGGGGGCGGCCGTCACCACGTTCTTGAAATGAATGGCGTGAGCCAAGTCCTCGATAATGTGTATCTCCTCTTTGGGAGTGGACTCGGTGGGGGTCATGATAAAGCTCGCTTCATCGAAAAGATTGTCCAGGGAATACTCAAAGCCGGAAAACTCACGCCCTGCCATAGGGTGAACGCCGATAAATGTTACCCCACGCTCACGGAGCAGGTCTGTTACCTCGTCAACAATGACTTTCTTGATACCGCCCGTGTCTATAACAATGCTGCCCTCTTTGAACAGGTCGGCGTTTTCTTTTATAAAGCTGATTATTGTGGGCGGGAAGAGGGAGACTATGGTAATGTCAGCCTCGGAAACGTCCTTTGCCTCGTAATCTATGGCATTTTGGGAAAGAGCCATTTTAACGGTTTTCCTGTCTATATCGATGCCGCCGACAAGATGGTTGGTGTGCTTTTTTATTGCCTTGCACAGCGAGCCGCCTATAAGCCCCAGTCCTACTGCAACTATTTTCATTTTATTTACTGTCCTTTCCGAGAAAAATTTTATATTTACCTATTTAATTATACAGCATAAAAATGAATTTTTTCGGAATTTTCCGTAACAATTTTATTTGCGCCGTATGATTTTTTCCGCTTGCAATGGGGAAAACTTACATCAGCATTCTTAACGTATCATCACAAAGAGACATAATTTCATACCGTATTTTGCCGTTACGCACCGATGAAACGTTATACAATTCCGGCATACCCTTTTCAATTTTCAAAAACAGGCTGCGTATTTTAACGCAGTTATCGTATACTTTTTCGGTGATGAACCCATGGCTTAATATTTTCGGCAACATATTTGCGTTCACCTGCCATATCAAGGGTATATACATATTTTATCACAATGCAACCGTGAATGTCAAGCATTTTATTCTGCGGTTATGCGTTACAAGCCTTTTGCCGGTGACTTTTTCCGCCCGTTGACAAGGAAAAAGTTTTGTGATATAATTACAAGAGAAAATAATTTCATCGGCTCGGCGGATAGTTATAATAAAGGGGTTTTTAAAATGGCTGTTACAGGCATAGACTTAGGTACCACAAACAGTCTTGCCGTGTGTTACAGGGACGGCAGAGCGGAGATAATAAAAAATTCACTGGGGGATATTTACACTCCCTCGGCGGCGGCACGCTGGACGTTTCGGTGGTGGATTCCTTTGACAGCGTTATGGAGATTCTTGCGGTGTCCGGGGACAATCACCTTGGGGGAAAGGATTTCAACGAGGCTGTGGCGGCGCATTTTGGCAAGACAAACGGCATTGACCCGAAAAGTCTGTTCCCGGACGAAAAGGCTATTATATACAGGCTTGCCGAGCAGTGCAAGATCGCCCTTACCTCCCAACCCTTAGCGGCAATGGCGGCTAACATCGGCGGCAGGAAATATTCCATGGCGTTGGATAACAACAAACTGATAGAAATTTCGGCGGGCATATTTGAGAGAATGGCAGTCCCCGTAAAAAAAGCCCTGCGGGACAGCAGGCTGGGAATAGATGATATAGACGAGATAATACTTGTGGGCGGCTCATGCAAAATGCCCACGGTAAAGGCTTTTATCGAGAGGATAACCGGGAAATCCCCCTGCACGGACATTGACCCTGACACGGCTATAGCCGTGGGCGCAGGGATATTTGCGGGGAAAAAGGACAGGAACGACAAACTCAAAGACATTATCCTGACGGACATCTGCCCCTTTTCCCTGGGCATTTCCACCCTTGACGGCAGCACGGGCGTAAACGTTATGAGCTTTATCATTGAAAGAAATTCCACACTCCCCACGAGCATGGAAGTGAACCGCTTGCTTATCGCCCGTGCAGAAAGGGTGTTTGAGGAGTCGCCGGGAGAAGAGAGGGAGATCATTTCGGCGTATCTTTCGGCGTTTACGGCGGCTCTTAACGGGGGCAAAAACCGTGAGATAAAAACAGAATACGAGAGACTCTGCGGGCTGCTGGATAGTATAGAGGGGATAGGATTTTGATTTAAGGAATTACCGATTTAAGGTTTCCGGCGTATGGAAAATTAAGGAAGCTGATTTATACAAATCCCTCATTGAATTATGGGGATTAGTATTATCGGTGTTTCCTTAAAGTACATTAAAATCAGATTAAAAACAGATTAAAATTTCATTAGAATTTTCCGAAATTATAGACAGCCGGGGAAAAATGTGGTATAATAATATTGAGAGCTGCTGTCAGGGTGTTTTCCCCGCCTACGGCGGGGAAAACACCGACCGACATGAAAATTGCAAAAGACGGAAATTATAAGAAACCGTTTATACGGAAAATAATTTAGCACTCTCCTTTCAAGAGTGCTAAAGTTTACAAAAAATCCATACAATTATAATTTGCATTTCACAATTACCCGTTATAATAGAACAAGAGGATAATTAACAGTAAGCAAATTCTTGCCTCCTGTCTCTTATCCTCCTGCTTCCAACAGTGGAGATGACGGGAATCGAACCCGTGTCCGAAAACCTATTCACATGACTTTCTCCGAGCGCAGTCTGTCATTGGCATTCCCTCAAAGTCCCGCAGGCAGACATGCAAGACTTATCGGTAGCCTGTGATACATCACCCGCTTACAGGCTTGGACAGGCGACGTTCACCGCTTAATCGGCGCCCGTTTCGGAGCCGCGGTACTCTCCGAGCGGACGAGCAGTGCGCTTAGGCAGCTGCTAATTCAAAATTATCGTTGTCGTCTAATTTTAAAACGAGTGCGGGTTAAAGAGATCAGCACCGTCCTCTGCTCGCTTATCCTGCTTCAAAGTCCCCGTCGAAACCTTTACATCCCCATATAGAGCAAAACACGGAATTGCTTTCATACTTCACTTTGAGAAGCAAGAGGCAAGAAGCAGGAAATACAGCTTTTGCCTTTGGTGCAAATTTTATGTTTTGCGGTAAGTAAAGAAAATGCGTATCTTAGGGTGTTTGATTAGCTTCTTGAACGTTCCTTTAAGGCTCGCTCGATGTCACGGCTGGCGGCTTTGGCTGCCAAGTCCTCACGCTTGTCGTGGAGTTTCTTGCCCTTGCACAGACCCACCTGCATTTTCACCCTCGACCCTTTGAAATAAAGGGAAATGGGGATAAGGGTAAGCCCCTCCTGCTTTATCGTACCGTAAAGCCGCCGGATCTCCCTTTTATGGAGCAGCAGACGACGGACACGAAATGGGTCGCGGTTGAAGATATTGCCTTGGTCATAAGGGGAAATGTGCATTCCCTTTACCCAAAGCTCGCCGCTTTCTATGCTGCACCAAGCATCTTTCAGGTTCACGCCCCCTTGGCGTATCGCCTTGACTTCCGTCCCGACCAGCTCGATACCGGCTTCATAGCTTTCAAGGATAAAGTAATCGTGCCTTGCCTTGCGGTTCTCGGCAACGGTCTTGAAGTTCTTTTTATCATTGCCGTTTGACAAGGCGTTCCCCTCCTTTGGGTGAAATTCTGTAAAATACATTATATCACGTATTATCCCGTTTGTCAAGGGATTTTGTAAAATTTACAAAAATTTAACAAATATTAAAAGGAGATGAATAACATGCTCGGAACACCTGCGCTGCTGCTCAGAAAAAAGGTCATAACGGATAAGCTCCTTGAAATGGGCTGTATCGGGAAAGAAAATGCTGTCGGCATTGAAAGTATCGGACTGCCCTTTCCCGACGCTTTCCCGAAAGTCACGGAAGAGCTGATAAAATAGGGGGTATTGGCAAGGACGTCAGAGGAGAAGATATATCTGACGGAATAATTTCCCCGGCTTATGGCTTATTAAATTCCGGAACGGCAAGAGTATATCGGCTTGAAGTTAATTCACCTTTCCTTCAATATAAAAATTCACACGGAGGTCTCATTTTATGAATATGCAAAAGCTCACAAAGAAAACAGTCGAGGCTATTCAGGCAGCCCAGGACACGGCTGTGGAATACCAAAACACCAACGTTGACCAATGCCATCTGCTTTTGGCGGTGATGACCCAAGAAAACGGGCTTATACCGCAGCTGATGAAGAAAATGGGCAAGGACTCTTCCCTTATTGCAGGGAGCATTGAGCGGATAATAGGCAGGCTGCCCAAGGTCACGGGCAGCGGCAGGGATATGAACACGGTGTACATTTCCCAGTCCCTTGACCGTCTGCTGAATGCGGCGGAGGTCATTGCCAAAAATATGGGGGACGAATATGTTTCGGTGGAACATATTATGCTTTCCTATTTCGACAACGGCGACAGGGACATAGAGCGGCTGTTCAAGGATTTCGCCCTTGACAAGAACGGTTTCCTGAACGCTTTGCAGGACGTGCGGGGCAATCAGCGGGTTACCAACGACACCCCCGAGGACACTTACGACGTACTGAAAAAGTACGGTCAGGATCTGGTGGAGCTTGCAAAGAAAAACAAGCTCGACCCGGTCATCGGCAGGGACAGCGAAATAAGGAACGCCGTGCGCATACTTTCGAGAAAAACCAAGAACAACCCCGTTCTCATAGGCGAGCCGGGAGTGGGAAAGACCGCCATTGCAGAGGGGCTTGCCCAAAGGATAGTAAGGGGAGATGTGCCGGACAATCTAAAGGACAGGAAGATATTTTCCCTTGATATGGGTGCGCTTATTTCCGGGGCTAAGTTCAGAGGGGAGTTTGAGGAAAGGCTCAAAGCCGTTCTGGAAGAGGTCAAAAAATCCGACGGCAGGATAATCCTGTTTATTGACGAGCTTCACACCATTGTGGGAGCGGGAAAGACCGACGGCGCAATGGACGCAGGCAATCTCTTAAAGCCCATGCTCGCCAGAGGGGAGCTTCACTGCATCGGAGCGACCACTCTTAACGAGTACCGTATGTATATCGAAAAAGACCCCGCCCTTGCAAGGCGTTTCCAGCCTGTGACAGTCCCAGAGCCTACCGTGGAAGACGCTGTTTCCATACTGCGGGGCTTGAAAGAGCGTTACGAGGTTTTCCACGGGGTGAAGATACAGGACAGTGCGCTTATAACCGCCGCTTCCCTTTCCAACCGCTATATCTCCGACAGATTTCTGCCCGATAAGGCTATAGATCTGGTGGACGAGGCGTGCGCTCTTATCCGTACGGAAATGAACTCCATGCCCACAGAACTTGATGATATTGCCCGCAAGATAATGCAGAAAGAAATTGCGGAGACCGCCCTTAAAAAGGAAGAGGACAAACTGTCAAAGGAGCAGCTGGCGGAAGTACAAAAAGAGCTTTCCGAACTGCGGGACGAGTTCAACGAAATGAAGACAAGGTGGGAGAACGAGAAAGACTCGGTCGCCCGCCTGCAAAAGCTCCGTGAAGATATAGAGCAGACCAACAGCGAGATAGCCAACGCCGAGCGGGGGTACGACCTTAACCGTGCGGCGGAGCTGAAATACGGCAAGCTGCCCGCCCTTAAAAAGGAGCTGGAAGAGGCAGAGGACGCTGCGGACGATTACGAAAAGCACACTCTTATAAGGGACAAGGTGACAGACGAGGAAATTGCGAAGATAGTTGCCAGGTGGACGGGGATCCCCGTGTCAAAGCTGATGGAGGGGGAACGGGAAAAGCTGCTGCGGCTGGAGGATCTGCTGCACCGCCGTGTTATCGGGCAGGACGAGGCTGTGAAAAAGGTAAGCGAGGCTATCCTCCGCTCCAGAGCGGGAATACAGGACCCCAACCGCCCTTTAGGTTCGTTTATGTTTATGGGGCCTACGGGAGTGGGAAAGACGGAGCTTGCAAAGGCACTCTCGGAGGCGTTGTTCGACGATGAAAAGAATATCGTCCGCATTGATATGACGGAGTATATGGAGAAGCATTCGGTGTCGAGGCTTATCGGCGCACCTCCGGGGTATGTGGGCTATGAAGAGGGAGGTCAGCTTACGGAGGCTGTCCGCCGCAAGCCCTATGCGGTGATACTCTTTGACGAGGTGGAAAAGGCTCACCCGGACGTGTTCAACATTCTCCTGCAAGTCCTTGACGACGGCAGGATAACCGATTCCCAGGGGCGGACGGTGGACTTTAAGAACACCATAATTATCCTTACTTCAAATCTGGGTTCGGATTACATCTTAGAGGGCATTGACGAAAACAATGAGATAACTCCCGAGGCAAGGGAGCAGGTGGATAAACTGTTAAAGAGCCGCTTCCGCCCGGAGTTCCTTAACAGGCTCGACGAGATAGTTTTCTACAAGCCCCTTTCCAAAAAGGAGATTTACCCAATTATCGGGCTTATGCTGTCGTCCCTTTCAAAACGGCTGCGGGATAAGCAGCTGACGGTGGAGGTTACGGACGATGCAAAGGAGCTTATCGTAAAAGAGGGCTACGACCCGGTTTACGGCGCACGTCCCCTGAAGCGGTATATCCAGAGCCGCATTGAGACCCTTATTGCAAGGACTATGATAGCCGAGGACTTAGAGCCGTACTCGGTCATTAAAGTGGACGAAAAGGAGGGGGAATTTGTTATAGAGTGCATTCCCCCCGAAAGGGAGGAAAAAAGCGAAACGGAAAAACCGGAATAACGCAAAATGCCGGGAGTTTTCACGCTCCCGGCAATATTTTCCGATGTATGGCACGTTTACTCCGTCAGCTCCGCTCCCCCTATGGGGCGGACGTTCAGAACATAGCAGCTGCCCTCGCCGAAAATATTTTCCATGGTTTTTTGGTAGCTATCCAGCAGGTCGGCGGGGACAAATGCCTGTATCGTCCCCGCAAATCCGCCGCCGTGAACACGCACCGCTCCCCTGCCGTCAAGAGCCTTTTCGGCGGTGTACAGTCCGAGAACAAGTCCCTGTTCTGCGGGAGAGGACACCGGGAAAATGTTCTGCAAATATTTAAAAGAGCTGTTCCCGCTTTCGGTAACAAGGCGGAGAAATTCGTTTATATCGCCGCTTTTCAAGGCTGCCGCTTCACGCCCCACACGGAGGTTATCGTCAAAGAAATGGAACGCTCTCGCAACGGCTCTGTCACCGCATTTTTGGCGGACGGCGGATATATTTTCCGTCAGCTGTTCCCTTGTTATCTCACGGAGACAGTTTTTCCCGAAAAATCCCGCCACCGACTTCATCTCTGCGGGGATAGCCGCATATTCGGGGGTAAGGTCGGCGTGGTTTCCCTTGGTGTCGGTTATGCAAAGGCTGCAGCCGCTTTCGGCAAAGTCAAAGGGAATGGATTCTATGACGGGATTTTCAGTGTCCGCAAAGTCTATGGTGATAAACCCGCCCACCGAAGACGCCATCTGATCCATAAGCCCCGAGGGTTTGCCGAAGTAGACGTTTTCCGCATACTGGGCTATCTTGGCAATTTCCACAGGGCTTACATTGCTGCCGCAAAGCCCCGAAAAGACCGTCCCTATAAGCACCTCGAAAGCCGCCGAAGAGGAAAGCCCGCTCCCCTTTAACACGTTTGAGGTCGTATATGCCGTGAACCCCTTTACCGGCAGACCCGCATTCTTAAACCCCGCCGCAACTCCCCTTATAAGGGCGGCGGAAGTGTTCTTCTCCTCTTCTTTTACCGCAAGGTCGGAAATATCCACAATATCCTCCGGGAAGCCCTCCGACTTTATTTTTACTGTTGTCCCCTCTTCCTCACGGACAGCCGCAATAACGTCCAAGTCCACCGCCGCCGCCATTACGCAGCCGTGATTATGGTCGGTATGGTTGCCGCCCACTTCCGTCCGCCCCGGAGCTGAAAAGAGACGTATTTCTCCCCCTCCGTAAAGTTCCCCGAATTTTTCCGTCAGGGTCTCATAACGTTTTTTTGCCGCCTCGGAATTTGCGCCGTAAAGAGTCTTAAGCATTTTTTCGGAGATGTTCATATTTTTTCCGCCTTTCGTTTTTATGGAAGTACCGATTTAAGGTGTTATAACATTAGCAAATAAAATTCCGTTTGATCAGCATTTCCTTAAGATTTTATATTTTAATTATACACCCTTTGGGAATAATTGTCAATAGCCGAATCTATTGCAAAACATAAAATTAACACCAACGCCAAAAGATGTTCTTGCTTCTTGCCTCTTGCTTCTGAAAATGGGCTGTGGAAGCAATTCTATATTTTGCTCTATTATGCGAAAAGTATCAGCCGTTCAGATACTCATTAAATTCCCGAAGCCACTGCGGGCAATATCCGGCGTTTAAAACAAGCTCGCCGTTTCTGTATTCCCCCGCCCGGACTAAGCCGTTTTCATTATCGTAAAACCGTACCTCATCGCAATAGGAAATGACAGCCGCCAAAGACTCAAACCGCTTTTCATGCCGCCTTATTACATCTTCCGTTGGGATACTATGCCCGCCCTTTTTAACACGGCAGGTTATTCTCGCAATGCTTTCTTCGGCGGAATTTACGCCCACATAATAAAGGCGTATATAATAATCCTTTCGGCGGGCGGAAATTATCGTGCGCAAAGTCTTTTTCCACGAAAGGGTGGTTTCCTGAGTAAAATTAACTCCTTTGTCAAGGCAATCGGAAATTATCTTCACAGCCGCTTTGCCGCCCTTTATCTTGTCACCGCCGAACTTTGCCGTAAGAATATCCGTATTGACGATCACTCCCATATCGTTAAGCTCGCCTTTTAACACGCCCGTCAGGCTGCTTTTCCCCACGCCGTTCACGCCGCCTATTACAGTATACTTTTTCATTGCCTGCCTCCTTAAAATTTTACATCAGCGTCCGATGTTGCGCCCCGTTGACCGCTCCCATATCCGCCGCCGTGACTTTTCCTGCGTCATATAATCGGCTTGACAACTCCCCCGAAATATGCTATACTGAATAAAACCGATCAACGAAAGGAAAACACCGCCATGCTTGAAATATATCTCCCCGGCACAGGGGGCATGAAGCCTCTCCCCGACCGCTTTTTAACGGGACTCTGGGCGGAGCATAACGGAAGCGGACTGCTTATCGACTGCGGCGAGGCCATGCAGATAGCTCTTGCAAAAATATCCCGAAGCCTTGCAAAACTGGATATGCTGCTTATTACCCATTTTCACGCCGACCATATCTCCGGGCTGCCGGGGCTTCTCCTGTCCGCAGGGAATTTCGGGAAAACATCTCCCCTGAAAATTTACTGCCCCAAAGGCGGGAGAGCGGTAATAAAGAACCTTTGCTGTATCTGCCCCGAACTGCCCTTTGAAGTAACGGTAACGGAAATATCGGGGCAGGGGGAGTTTTTATGGAACGGCATTTTTGTGGGGTACAGACCCATACGCCACCGTGTCCCCGGAATGTGCTACAGTCTTACCGAACGGCGAAAGCCCGTGTTCAGCCCGGAAAAAGCGAACGCCCTGGGCGTTCCTGTGAACCTATGGAAAAAGCTCCACAGCGGCAGTACCGTCACCGTAAACGGCAGGGAGATAACCACCGAAATGGTGACCGACGGTCTTCGTCCGCCTCTTAAAGTCACCTACATCACCGACAGCGTTTACTTTGAGGAACTGGCGGACTTTGCAAAAGATTCCGACTTGCTTATCAGCGAGGGAATGTACGGCGATGACGATTACCGTGAAAAAATGCTTGAAAAGGGGCACATGGTATTTTCCGACAGCGCAAAAATTGCCCGGCTTTCCGGTTCAAAGGAACTGTGGCTCACCCACTACAGCCCCGCCATGACAAACCCCGCCGAATATGAAAAATCCGTCAAAGCCCTGTTCCCCAACACCGTCATAAGCCGCGACGGACAAAGCACGGTCATAAAATAGGCTTTGAAACAAGGCGTTTTCTCCCGGCATATATGCCCAATTTCGGCGAAATGTCAGCCTTTTTTATATCCGTACATCGCCTGTTGCATGAAAACTTGATCAAGCCTGTGAAATTATACAAATTGCTTATTGAATTATGGGGATTAGTATTAAATCCGATCCCAGCCTCCAGCCGTCTAACCTCTATCCGCCATCAGCTGAAATATTTTATATCCTTCGTCAGCATAAGCAGCATATCAAGCCTTGCCTCGTCCTTGTACTCCGGTTTTACCATATAATAAATGTAATTCTCCAGTACGTTCACGTCCGGAACGCTCCTGCCCTCTATCTTGAAATTGCTGTACCCCATGGGAACATATTTTTTATATAACGCCTCCGGGGAAATATGCAAAGGCGAATCTGTTGTCTGATAAAGGGTCTTCCGCATACATTCGCAGGCAAAAGGCTCCGGCTGATAATGGGCGTTGGGGTTTTTCCCGTGAATCTCGAAGCAGGCTATCTGGCTTCTGCCTATGGAGCGGTAATGCTCCCCTCTTCTTTTGCACGCAGGGTGACAGCAGGGGTTAATGAGCAGCTCCGCCTTTTCCTTATGGGGGAGATTTTCCAGAACGTCAAAGTTATTGTTGAAATTATAATCAAGCACCACCAGCGAATAATCCCGCTCCAGTTCCCTTTCAAGCTCCTGTGCGTCCTCTATCTGCTTGCATGTGGAGCTTGTCAGGGGCATATCCGGGAATTTTTCCCTTATGTGGTCTTCCAGCATGGGGGAAAATACTATCGCCTCGTTAAGTCCGTTGTCAGCCATTGCTAAAATTTTGTTGCAGTAAGGGTCCCAAATATGCTCCGCTTTTAGCATGGGATTGGTAAGAGTGAACCGCAGGGCGATCCCCCGCCTGTTTAGCTGATTTATTATCTCTCTTATGACACGCTCGTCGCACTGCCCCTGCAAAAATCTCCCGCCGTTCCAGAGCATATCCGGAAACGTGCCGTATACCGAGCCTATCTTCACATTGGGGTAAAACGCCTCCGGGCGTATTCTCATATACTCCGCCAGCGTTAAATTCAAGCGGAAATGGTGCATAAAATCGGGAATGTGAAATTTAATATCCATTATGACCGTGCCCTTTCTCCTCATGCTAATCCCCGTTAGAATTACGGAGATAAAGCCGCCGAAAAAAATTTAGCTTTATGGTTTTTTGCGGCGGCTTAAGTCCCATAATTCAATGAGTGATTTGTAATCAGCATCTATGCGGTATTTTTCTAATCAAAAATATCCAGTTCTCCGCCCGTGCGCATGGAATAGAAACCGTCCTCGGCAATGATTATGTGATCCATAAGATAAACTCCCATGTAGCCCATAGTCCTTGCAAGTATTCTTGTGGAGCTTATGTCCTCCTCGGAGGGGACAGCCCTGCCGCAGGGGTGATTGTGGGCAAGAGCCGCCATGTGGCATTTTTTGGCGGTAACTGTTCCCAATATCTGCCTTGCTCCCAGTTCGGCGTCGGCAAGCTCTCCCCTGCTGATATGGGTAAGACTTATCAGCTTTAACTTGCTGTCAAAGCACGCCAGCACCATGATCTCCTCCCCCGCTCCCATAAAGCAGTGACGGAACACTCTCATCAGCTGCTTTACCCCCAGACACTGCCGCCCCGCATTTTTCTCCCTGCCGTAAACGGTCACAATTTCCGGGATAAGTTTCATAAACGCCGCCGAGCGCATATCCGTCAGACCCTCTTCCCGAAGGCGGGAAATATCCTCTTTGAATATCCCCTCAATGCTGCCGAATTTTTCCGTAAGACGGCGGGCTGTCTCCTTTTTGTTCTTTACGGAGGTAAACTCCAGAAGAAACTCTGCCGATTCCTCACCGGTAAGCCCCTCTATCCCCTCCCGGTCAAATTTAATCTCCGTATCCGAGGGCGGTCTCGATGACCTTTTCACTTTAGCATTGTTCGCCATAATTATAACACCGGCTGTCGGACGCAAGAAGCAAGAATATTTCCCGCTCATGCTTATTTTTTATTTCATACTAATCCCCATTAGAATTATGGAGATGAAGCCGCCGCAAAAACTTTCATATACGGTTTTTGCGGCGGCTTAAGTCCCATAATTCAATGAGGGATTTGTATCAAAGCCCCGTGAAGGGCGGTAATACCTTAACTATTAACTGTTAAGCGAATCTCTTAATGCCTCCGCCGTCATCATCATGGTATAGGGGCGCAGGACAAATATGGGAAAAATAAACAGCATAAGCGGCGCATGCCTGATATTCCCCAGATACATACAAAATATGTAGAACGTCTTTTTCTTTGACGTTTCCTTGCACATGGAAACAATCTTCTTTGCCTCCGCATACGGCTCTGCCGCCATAAGATAGCCCATGGGGATATACTTTATCGTAAACATCATATACAGCACAACCGCTCCCAGCATCATTACGATACAGCCGAATGTAAGCCAGAACCGCAGATTCTCCCCCTTTGCGCTGTTCTGCCATAGGACCAGTGCAAGGCACATCTCAGCCGCCGCCGCACCCCCGAAAAGCAGACCCCACCCCAGCCGCCTTATATCCACAGCCAGTCTTATCTTGTAGCACTTCATTCTCATCTCATGTGAGCTGTAGCATGCAAACACCGAGGACACAGGCATCACGTCCCCCATATCGGAACTCTGCCAGAAAAACCACCTTATTCCGAAATACAGCGGCGTTGACCCCACATAGCAGCCGATAAGGATAGCCGCCGCAGATATGACGAACCCCGCCGAGAACTTCTCCGGAATAAGTATCACATTCATGGCCGTGTGAACTCCCGTGACCCTTGCCATAAGCAGCAGACTTGTGTAAACAAGGCATACAATCCCCGTCTCCAGCAGGCTTATCATAACGCTTT
>JAMOZU010000036.1 GCA_023667745.1 Ruminococcus sp. | reverse complement strand
TATCCGAAAAATCCGCATATTGGTGTACAAGCGTATCCTGCGCGGTATTTGCATAGGCTATCGGTCTCCCGCATTCCATACAGATCGTTGCATTCATATATCTATTCACCCTTTCTGTCAGGCTGGCTTTACTGTGCAGCCACCCTACTGCGCCGCCCTTTACCGTGTGCCATTTACAGTAAAAGTCCGCTTTTTTCTTTCCGTATTTTTCCGTGAGTGCTTTATGAAATTCGCTGTCAAGCTGACGTATTCCGATATACAAGTCATCGAAATTTTCTTTTAGCCAAGGAAGATACTTTTCGTAACCGTATTTATACCAGTCGCTTACGCCGTATTCGACAAAAATTTCATAAAAACGATGGTCGAGGCAGTCAAGAGGAACCCACTTTATATTGTTTGTCACCCGGCGCATCGCAGCTTGAATAACAACTCCCTGCACCGACGCCGCAGGGCTTTCAATGTCAAAGAGCCTTGCCATAAGCCGGCGAAATTCCTCTTGCTGTTCGTTTTGCACGAATACATAACCGCCCGGAAATTTAAGGTCGATATTTTGCAAATGCTCCTTTACGGGTTCGGAGTATCCGCTGCATGCGAAAAAGTATTCGGGCGTTTGATATTCGCTTAATGCAAGCGCAAAAATGTAACAGTACCAATTGCAGGCATACGCTCCGTAAGGCGGACTGCTGAATTTGTACCAAAGCTCGGCAATATTGAAGCACCCTTTTTCGGTTATGGAAGCCGAACATTGACGCTTAAGGAATTCAAGCCCCTCTGAAGCACCTGTGGCGGCGTTTCCCCAGAAGCAAAGCTGATCCGAACGGTTTGAAAAGTCAAGGTCAAGTCTCTTTATATCCTCTGTGATCTCTCCCTTGAATGCCGCCGCTGTAAGTTTCTTGATTTTCAGCAGCTTTACCGCCGTCTCATCGGAAGTATCCGCTTCAACTCCATAGGGATAAACGCTGCGGATAATGTTCAGCAGCTCGCTGTCATGAACAGCTATGCCGCCGCTTATCTTTTCGGGTGTCCCAAACGCCGCAAACACTTCAAGTTCACTGCACTGAGCGGCGCGTATATTTTCAAGCGCTCTCTTGCGCCTGTCCATCAGCTCTAAGCCGTTTTTAAACTCCTCGTTATCCGTAAGACCGAGTTTATAAGCCTTAAGATTTTGCTCGCATTTTTCGAACCATAGCTCACTGGGTTCGTCTCCGTACACCTTTCCGACTTTGACTTTGCTGTACTTGCTTTTGGGCTTGCCCTCCCGGATAATTTTCAGATAGCCCCTGGATCTCAGAACATCAAGCCATTTTTGATATTCCTCAATCGTAGATATATCCTCGGCAGATACCTTTGCGGCAGCCAGTAACAGGATATTTCCCGCTTTTTCCGAAAGCAGCTTTCTTACCGTTTCCGCTTTCACTGCGCCGTAAACATATATCACACAGATATTTGAGGGACTTGTAAATTTCTCGGCGAAGTTTAACATTTTGCGGATATTGCGGGCAAGGCAATAAAAGAATACGCATCGGTTTCTTACGAACAGCGAGTAATTGTATTCGATACAAAAGGGCAGTTTCGTATCTTTCCATTCGGGCTTTTTCTTCATTTTTCCCCGCATCCTTTCAGTCCTTGCCGTCATCCAGTTTAATGCGTATCACCAGACCCTTTGGCGCACAGTAGCTTTTCTTCGGCAGTCTGACGGCCTTGCCGCTGTGATAGGATTTTTGCAATGCCGTGTAGGATATGCCCGTTATTCTGGCCAGTTCCGTAAAGCTGTCTGCGTTCGCTAAAGGCAGTTGGTATTCATCGTTTGTGACGAGCATCACACAATAATTGTCCCTTTCTCCCATAGAATTATCGCTCCTTTTCCCAAAATGAATTTATCTCATTCGGTGTACCTTCGTACAGTTTTATCATTTCAAAATTCCTTGCGTGCGTAATGTCCGCTGTGTGCTTGCAGTTTGTGCTGCAGGGATCGCAAGCCTCTTTGCCGCAAAGATAAAAGATATGCGGGTTTTGCCCTGTTTCCCGAATACGTCCGTCATACAGACTGTAAATGACCTTTTGCAGTTCCTCTGATTGCTCGTCTGTCAGCCTGTGGTCTTCGAGAATAGATACAAGTATATTGATATTTATCATCTTTTTCCCTCCCTGTATGATCACACAGCCTGCCTTGATTTGAGTTCCCGCATTGTGGATATCCTGTCACCGCAGTATTCGGGCAGATTGGCTCTTACAAGTGCCTCCGCAAAGGGCGGCGGAACTGCATTGCCGCACCGTGCAACTTGCTTTGTGCGGTTGTACGCCTTGCCGCTGCAATCGGTATCTATGATGTAATCGGGCGGGAAACCCTGCGCATTGTAAAGCTCTCTGGGTTCAAGCATACGCAGTCCTATGTCCGAAAGAAAATGATCTTTGCCGTCTATTTTGAAAAGGATTATCTCATCGGGATTCAATTCATATCCGCAGTAAGTATTGAGAAGTCTGCGTATTTCCTGCCAGTTGCCCAGGTCGGAAACGCTGTTGTCTATGGGTTCAATGCGCACCTCCACAAGTCCGTGCCTGTCCTTTGCGGTTATGGTGTGAAGCGGCTCGCAGATGTCCGAGGAATGGTCTCCCGAATAATACTTGATAAGGTTTGCGGATATCAGTCCGTATCTGGGCGAGCTGTCGACCGTCATAACAGGTTCTGTAAGCTCCTGCCCCCGAACCTCGGACTTTGCCGTTTCGCTGTGATACTGAATGAGATATCCTGCGGACAGGGCGTTATGGTCTATGACTGTTACCGTGTGAAGCGGTTCGTCCGCCGGGCTGCCGATTATGTTCCCGTAGTATTTGGAAATGTGGGGAGACATAAGTATCTTCCCACTTTTGCTATTATAGGGAGTTAATGCAGGCTCGACAACTCCATCACTGCGGTAAGCGGTAAGAGTGTTCAGCGGTTTGTCTATCCCTGATCCTCTGAAACCGTCACCGCTGTGATTAACGGTCACGATAAAGGGAGCTGCGTTTTTTATCGTGAACTTATCAAGCCCCCTTGCAATACGCCGCATTGTGTTTTCGGCAAGAGGCTTTTTCCTGCCGAAAATCGACTTGCAGGGAATCGTCCAGTCTATGCACTCTGCGGCTGTTCTGTAGGGTTTAAGTCCTTTTCCGACCCCATGAGTCGGCTTTGGGAATACAATGGGTTTGCCGTCGCAGCGAGCCACGAGGAAGAACCTGTTGCGAATGGTGGGTGCGCCGTAATCACAAGCTCTTAGTTCCTTGTATTCAACGGCATATCCGAGCTCCCTGAGCTGACTTACAAATTCCCCGAAAGTCTGACCCTGCTTTGCCTTAACGGGCTTGCCGTGTCTTACAGGTCCCCATGTCTGAAATTCGGGAACGTTTTCGAGAATTATCACTCGGGGGCGCACTTTTGCCGCCCATCGGAGCGTTATCCAGGCAAGCCCTCGTATCTGCTTGCTGACAGGTGCGCTTCCCTTTGCCCTTGAAAAGTGGCGGCAGTCGGGAGAAAACCACGCCAGACCCACAGGACGACCTTTGCACACATCTACAGGGTCTATCGCCCAAACGCTTTCCTGATAATGATCGGTGTAGGGGTGATTTACCATGTGCATTGCAATGGCGTCGGGGTCGTGATTTATCGCAACTGTAACGGGCAGACCGGTGGCAAGCTCTATTCCCGTTGAAGCTCCTCCGCCTCCTGCAAAGTTGTCAACAAATATTTCCTGTGTAAAGGAAAGCTGGGCGAAATTACTGTCTTTCATTAGTGGTGTTCCTTTCTTTTCTTGGTGTGTTATGAGGGCGTTCCTCCAGCTTTTCGCCGCATTGCAGCCTTGTCCTAACCTTAGACAGGCTCTCTGTTCCGAAGTGCTGATATATAACGCCTCTTATGCTTTTTTCCGACCTGCCGATGTGATTTGCAATCAGCGTGTAGGAATAGCCTTGCAGAATAAGCTCCGCAATAATGTCAAGCTCGTCCTGTGAATGACCCTTTTGTGGATTCCTTTTGCAGCATTTCTGTAATCCCAGGTCGGTCAGACGGCGGATAACAGACCCTTCGCTTCGCTTAAACATTTCCGCAAGCTCGTTGCAGGTGTATTTCTTTTTGGAAGCAATGGATATAAGCAGTGAATCCTCATAGGCGTTCCAAGGGATCTTTACCCCTCTGCGAAGTATGTTTGTTTTTTCGTCTATATGCCGCTGCTTGTCCACCCAATCGGGCTCGGGTCCTAAGGCATACCGCTCCAGCTTGCTGAAATCAAACAGGTATCGGTTGGCTTCCGCCATTTTCCAGAATTCGGACAGCTTGACGCAGCGGCGTTTCACCTTGGGCTGCGGTATCATGTAAATTTTTAGCATTCTCGGCAAAATGACGGACTTTTCATAGGAACACATATTTGTTGATGTGCATCCGTATAGAGCTGTGGTCAGGCTGTTGAGGGTTATGTACTCGCAGTTGTTTTCTCTTGCCGCAGGAAGTCCCAGTTTGTGTTTCTTGTTGATGACCGACTGTTCGGAACGGTCAAGGTGTTTGCAGATAACATCTAAGGATTTTCTGCCCCATGCGCTGCACAGGTATTCTTCATCCTCGGACGTCCAGTTTTTTCGGCTCATTTTACCGCACTCCTTTCATGTGCTTGTATTGTTTCTATCCTTGCTTTTACCGATTCGAGCAGAGCGTTTTCCGCAGCGTCCTTATCGGCAAGCTTCTTTACAGCTTCTTCCTCGATACTGTCCTCAATTATCAGCCGCATTACCACCACGGGCTTTTGCTGACCCTGCCTATGCAGGCGTTTATTTGCCTGAAGCGTCAGTTCAAGGGAGCTGTTCACGCCGTACCATATGCAGTACCTGCCGCCGTCCTGAAGATTGAGCCCGTAAGCGATAGAGGCAGGGTGAGCAAGGAGTATATCTGTTTTTCCCGCATTCCAGTTTAGCTCCTGCTGCTTGCCCGAAAATTTTTCCACTCTTAGCTTTAAGGGGGCAAGAGCTTTGATTATCCGCTCGGCGTCATGCTGAAATGAGTAGTAGATGATAGCATGTTCGCCGTTTAAAGCCTCTACAGTTTCCGTAAGGGCTTTGAGCTTGCAGTCATGGAGAGTTACAAAGTCGTGATTTTCGGTGTACATAGCCCCGTTGCAGAGCTGCAGGAGTTTTCCGTATAACGCTCCCGCTGTTACTGCTTCTATGGTGGTCTGGTCAACGTTTAAAAGCATGGTGCGTTCTATGGTCTCGTAATTTTTCCGAGCCGTATTGTCCAGCTTTACCGTTATGTCTTTAGTGATAATATCGGGAAGTTCAATGTAATCCTCGGCTTTCATGCTTATGCAGATATCGGCAAGTATGCTCTTTATCTCAACGTCTGCGCCTGTACGTATCTTATATGAGAAGATGACATCTCGGTTTCTCTTGTCGGGCGTGAACCACCGTTCCCTGTAGGACGTTATATTCCTGCCCAGCCGCTGACCGCCGTCAAGGAGAAATATCTGCGCCCACAGGTCTGTATGACCTTCGGGAGACGGCGTGCCTGTCAGCTCCACCAGCCTTCTTATTTTCGGCCGCACGCATTTAAGAGCTTTGAACCTTTTGGACTGATGATTCTTAAAACTGCTTGCCTCGTCCAGCACCACCATGTCGAACGGCCAGGAATTTCTGTAGTGATCCACAAGCCAGGGTATATTTTCACGGTTGATTATGTAAAGCGAGGCTGGTGTATTAAGTGCTTTGAGCCTTTGCACCCTGCTGCCGAGAACGGTGGAGTATCTGAGTACTCCATTGGTGTGATCCCATTTGGCTATTTCCGCCTGCCAGGTGTTCTCCGCTACCTTTTTCGGCGCAACGATAAGCACCTTTGAAACAAGAAAACGGTTAAACAGCAGATCAAGAAGCGCAGTTAGCGTTATGATAGTTTTTCCCAGCCCCATATCCAGCCACAGAGCAAGAAAAGGAAGCTCGATTATCTTGTCTATGGCGTATTGCTGATATTTGTGAGGTACGAATTTCATGGTTTGTTTTCTCCTTGCATTTTTCTTAAAATTTCGTCTATGTCCGCCTTGCTGTCTGCGGAATAGGCTTTAAATCCTAAACTTACAAGTCTCTCTTGCCATCGTTTCTGCTGAGGGCGCAGCCGCTTTCCGGGGGCTTTTGTTTCAATAAAACATATCCTGCCCGACGGCAGCAGCACAATGCGGTCGGGTACTCCGTTCCATGACGGACATACCCATTTGAGCGACAGACCGCCTTGCGCTTTTGCCTGTTCCGAAAGGTACCGCTCGATCTCCTTTTCAAGAACCATCTCTTTCAAATCCTCTCTGATTTCCGTAAGGTCCGTGCCGTCTGGGGGATTTTGTGGCATGCCAGTCGGGTATCCTTGACATTATATCGTTTATTTCAAGCCCCTTGTTGCGCTGATAATTCTCCTGCCGTCCGCCAAGAGCTTCGCACCATATTTCCATGGTGCAGACCTTCTGCCTCGGCACAAGGTCGGTGCGCTCGGAAACTGCGTCCTGTAAAAACAGTCTGCGCTCATCGGTGGAGTAGTTGTCCCAGTCGGGAGGTATCTGCCTTTCAAGGAACTGCTCAATGATCCCTTGATTTGCGGAGCGGTCAAAGTGCGCATCCTGTTCTTCCTGCGCCATACGCTCAATATCTCTCGGAAGTGTGAGCCTTGTCTTGCCCTCACGGTAGTAAAACAGAGCTTCTGCCCATATCTGATCCACCTCTGCGGGCAGATCGGTGAAAACGCTTTTTCTCTTTGGGATCTCTCCCACGTCTATGGGGAGAAAACGGCGTTCGCCTGTGCTGTCTTTGAGGAAATTGTAGGTATTGGTCGTTCCCCAAAGTATGCAGGTTCTCGGCATTATAGTGGCATAATGACCGTAAGCCAAGCGGGCTTTATCCTGTGTTCGGGAAATAAAGGCTTTTGTGGTCTCAAGGTCGCTGCGTTTGAGAGCTGACAGCTCCGCCAGCTCTGCAAGCCATACCCCTTGAATATTTTCCACCGCCGATTTGTCAAGGACTGTAAGGGAATCGGTGTACCACTCGCTGTATTTGGCAAGACCCGCTATAAAGCTCGACTTGCCTATTCCCTGGTTTCCCACGAATACTACGGCGGTATCGAACTTTGTTCCCGGCGCATATATCCTTGTGACTGCCGCTGTAAGGGTCATTTTTGCCACCGTGCGGACATATGCGGTATCCCTTGCCCCCAGATAATCCTGAAAGAGCGTTTCTATCCTTGGAACGCCGTCCCAGGCAAGATGTGAAAGATATTCCTTGACGGGGTGGAAACGGTGCAGACTTCTGCACTCCTGCAGGGCGATCGTAAGGTTTTTCTGATTTTTAAGCCCGATGAGCTTTTCAAGGTAGATATACAAGCCCGCATCGTCTGCGTCTTCCCAGAAAAAAGGAGTATTCTCTTTAGCGTCAAGATGTTTGCCGAAAGGCAGCGGAGCAAGTCCCATAGGCATTCCGATAAACTCGTTGTAATATATACGTCCTTTGAGCAGCGGATCGTTTTCAAGGGCGATAAGAGCGTTTTCCGAGGACTTGACATATACGCCGTTGGCGTCAACCTTTAACATCGACGTCCAGGAGGTGAGCGCCTTTATATGTTCTGCGGCAGCCTCCGCAGACGTTCCCTCCGCCGCGTCTGCAAATTCCTCGTATACCTGCGCCGCCTTTTCCGTCCTTAGCTGCATGTCCACTTTCGGATCGGTCAGGGCAAATTCTGTCATTTTCATAAAAGACGGCATTTTCGGCGCAGGAGTTCCCGCTTTTGCGCTGTCGTCCTCCGAGCCGAACATATGTATACGTATAAGGTCAAAGGCGTTGCACAGAATTCCGCTTGCGGGGTCTGTTGCATGATGGGAGTAGAGAAACTTGTTGTCGTAAACTATCGCTCCGCCCGTAGTAGAACCGCCTGCATAAGTGTAGCGGTCAGCCCCTGCCGATGTGTAGACTTCGGGCAAAAATGCGCTTATTGCCTCGCTTATGGAATAGACCCTGCAAAATGCGCCGACAATTCCTTTTTTGGCAAGGGGGTCTTCCTGCTTTGAGGCGGGCGCATGGGATATATCCTCGGCGGGGCATCTCGGCCATTGGGTAAAGTCACGCCAGCGCAGCCCGTCCCCGTAAAGGGCAAGCAGTCCTGCGGAGTCGGCGAACGGAGCGTCGGTGTAGCGGAAAATATATTCTCCGTCCGAACAGGTTGACGGCCAGTACATTATACGGCATACGTCAAAGGTCGTGCGGTCAAATATTCGCATTTCGCTGTCTATGAAAAAAGCTATCTGCCTTGCTACAGGCTCATATTCGTCAGCGGTGACGGAATTGCTTAAAGGAAATACCGCCCGCAGTCTCGGGGCTTCGGGGCAGTGCTTTCTGGTAGAGTATATCCCTACGCTGACGCCAAGGCTAAGTATCTTATTTACTACCGCTTCTGTCTGACCTGCGGCTATGCAGTCCATATCAAGGCAAACAAGGTCACGCTTTTCAACATAGCCTGCTTTTCTTATGCCGTTTTTCAGCGAACCGCCTATGAAGCCGCCTACGTCTTTCAGATTGTCTCTTGTTTTCTTGTCGGCTTTAAGATATTGAGAGCGTGTTTCCGTTCCCCTCTGTGTTACGGAAAGCCTTTGGTAAAGCTCGGAAACGAACATCTCGGAAATCTGGCATTTAACGTCAAACCTGGAGCGGACAGTTGCTATAGTAATCTTCTTATCATTGTTGATAATAAGACCCCCTTTCTTGCATTTAGTCTTTTTTGAAATAAGGACTGATATAGCCCTCTGCATTAAGGGGGATGTCGGGCGCCCATGAAACGGGTTCTTTCATTATGGAGCAGACTATCTCAAGAGCGGTCTTGCCTCTCTTTTTGGCGGCTTCCATAAGCTCCCTCGGCCATTCGGTCACGACCTCGTCATGGACGTGTAAAATAATTCTGACGCCCGAACATTCAAGCGTTCTTATCTTCTCGGCAAGAATATCTCTTGCTATGGCTTGTACAATGTTCTCTGTCAGCTTGCCGCCGTATGTTGTAAGCGGTATCCAACGCTTCTTGTCATATCCCATAAACTCTATCTGCGGTCCGAACCTTCCGGGAACGACCTTTGGCTGCGCATAATACAGCGTGCGGCCGCCGGGAAGAGTTACCGTCAGAAAATCAAGCCCCGATTTTCTTATTCTGCGGAATATGATATTGTGCGAGCCGATCGGCGCGCCCTTTTGGACTACCTGCACAGCGGCAGAATTAAACTCTGTCCACAAAGCGGCTATTGCTTTATTGGCGCTGCGCCAACGGTCAACAATATCCTGAAGCTCTGTTTGCGACAGGTTCATTTTATCAGCGCCCATGTTTATGAGCGCTCCGACACCTCCTTGATATCCCAGCGCCAGCTCTGCGATCTTTCCTTTTGCCCGCAGAGCGTATTCCGGGTTTCCTTTTTTTATTTTTTCTATCGGCACGCCGAACATCTGACTTGCGGAGGCTTCATATATTTTTCCGTGAGAGCGGAAAACATCGAGCCGCCACCTTTCATTGGCGAGCCATGATATTACCCTTGCTTCAATGGCGGAGAAATCTGCGTCCACAAGCATACTGCCTTCGGGGGCAATAATGCAGGGGCGTATGAGCTGCGAAAGCGTGTCAAGGGTGTTACTGCCGTAGGCTTTCGCCAGTTCTTCCTTTCTGCCGCTTTTTACCAGCTCCACAGCCCTGTCTATGTCCTCGATATAGACCCTTGGGATATTCTGGGGCTGTATCAGGTCTCCCGACCATCTTCCTGTTCTTGCTCCGTAATATCGGAGCGTTCCTTTTACTGTGCCGTCGGCGCAGATACTCTTTTTCATGGCGTCAAACTTTTTCAGTGATGTCTTGCCTTTTTGCGACCGCAGCTTCAGAACTTTTTCCACGTTCGGCGGCAGGTCTTTTCTTTGGAGAAGTTCTTCAAGGCATTCCTTTTTGACAGAGGTCACTTCAAAACCCAACTGCTCGGTGAGCCATTGGCATAAGGGCTGGTCTGTGGTCTTTTGCAGACCCGTGAGCAGAGCCATCTGATTTGACAGAATTGCCCTTTCTCCCTCCGCAATTTCACCCGCACGGTCTACCAGCTCCCTGTCTATGTGAACTCCACGGCTGACTATAGTCTCATTCAAACGCCAGTCGCCAAAGACCTCATCGGGAACGGGAAAATCTGCAAAGCGTTCTTCTATCGCCTTTTCCGCTGTCACGTCCTGTGCGTTGTACTCCTTGAACATTCGCCATTTGTCGGGCTCATGATGGGGGAATATCCTGCTCCTGTGACCGTTTATCTGTGTGGGCTTCTGGGGGCAGCAGAACAGCTTTATAAGAGCTGCGCCCTGCTTGTCCTTGGACTTATCCTGCGGGAGATTAAGAGCCGTTCCGCAGTCTTTCAGACTTGTGGGATAGGAAAGATATGCGCCGTGGATCATTGTGCATTGCCACTGGCTCAGCCATTCGTTTCGCTTTTCCTCGCTGAGCTTAAAGTGCTTGCTTAAAGCGTACCACTCAAACGAGGCGTTATATGCGTGCTTTACTGTGTTTGGATCGAACAGATCGGAAATGAACGCATCGGGCAGCGTTTCTCCCTCGATCAGAGAAACCACATTTACCTTATCCGAGCCTGTATAGGAATATGCTATGAGCATTATCTCAAAGGCAGGGGAATCAATATAGCAGAAATGTCCGCATTCCTTGATATCCCTATCGGAGTAGGTTTCTATGTCTATTGAAATGTGCCTCATCGTTATCTTCCTTTCTGTGAAAATTCATCCGCTCCTGATATCCTTGCGGGTATGCAACCCCGCTGCGTGCAAGCGGCGGATAACGGGGTCATAGGGAGTACGCCTTGTCCGCGTACTCCGCAGTTATCAGAACGGAGGATAACCGCCGTTCATGTAAGCGTTGGGGTCGAAATAATCGGGCGCAGGAGGCGGAGGTGCGTTATACTGGGGCGCAGGCGGCTGTCCGTATCCCTGCGGCTGACTGTAAGGCTGCTGGGTTGCAGGCTGTCCGTACCCCTGCGGCTGACCGTAGGGCTGCTGGGTCGCAGGCTGTCCATAAGCTTGGGGCGGCTCATAGGTCTGCTGCGGAGACTGAGGAGCGGCAGCATATCCCGTATCGGCAAGGTCTCCGAAATCGTCCTCTGCGTTGCTCTGACCGCCAAGAGCTTCGCCGTCTCTGGTTATCATTACATTGCCCAGAGAGCAGGCAATGCCTCGGTTGCCGTTGGCGTCATAGGGGTACATATTTATCATGACCTGCGCATAATCGCCGCTCTTATATGACCCCGGCGCAAGTTCGCAGCGGACGTTGGACTTATGCACGACCTGGGGCTTGAGCTTTGATTTTGCCGATATTACCCAGCAGCCTCTGCATTCAGGACCGTATGCCTCGCCGTTTCTCTCCCTGACCCCGTCTCCGTCATGTATGGGCAGAGAGGGATTAGGCGGGCATGCGCCTTTCCATAATTTGCTGACGCCGTTCTGCTTTGCGGCGTTTATGGCTGCCATTATCTCGTTATAACAGTTGACATCGCTCTTGGGAAGCAGTAGGGTTGCCTGATATTTGGCTTCCTGTGAGCCTTCCTGTGTGTAAGGCTGATCAAGGTGTATGTAACTGAGCCTTACCTCGCTTGTTCTTACTTTTGCGGGATCTCCTTTATACATAATCAATTACCTCCTGTTTACTTATTTTTTGGTGCGTCCGCCAGATCCTCAAAATCGGCGGCTGCGCTGTTGTCAATGGCTTTTCTGCGGTCGCTTTCGGGTACTACGGCAGGCTTGCCTTTCGGCTGGGTGATATATTTGCCGCAGACCCTTGCGAATATCTCCTTGCCCACAAGACTTTCTACCTTTGCGGGAGAAAGAGGAGCGGTGGAGTAGAACATTGCCGTATCGAAATGCTCCAGGTCGTGCAGCTCCTTAAAGGCTGCGGCAGGGTCGGTAAACGCCCTGTTTCCCGCTCTGCCCTCAACGGCTTTCCACCCTTTGACGGGCACACGGTCATTGAGAATGAGGCTCTCCACCTTGCTCCTCAGTTTCTTTATCCAGTCCTCTATCACCGAAGCCCGGCTGTAAAGCTGACCTAACTCATCGGGAGTAAGAGCGTCGGTGTCAAGCTGACTGTATTCTGTTTCGTAATCGGCGTAGACCGAGGCGAAGGCTTCACGCCATGCTCTGCACTGGGCAAAGTTGGGGCAAAATCCTTCCTTGCACCATTTCCCCGGCACACGTTCCAGGCTGCCCGACTGTATTTTTTGGACAGCCGGCTTCACGATGCTGTCTACCCACCCAAGCAGCTCATCGGCGGATATAACGTCCGTGGTAATGCTGTTCAGATTAGGCTGAACGATGCACATAACGATCTTCTTGATATCATACAGCCCCGGCACTACCACCGACCGAAGCGCTCCGTAAGCATACAGTCTCATCTGGGGATTGTCCACTGCGCTTACCGCCACGCCCTGACCGTTCTTGTAGTCGACTACCGTCAGGGTATCGCCGCCCAGGAGAATGCAGTCGGACGTGCCGAATCCGTCACTGCCGCAAAGGTCGTCATACTTGATCTGTTCCTCAACATAGGCAATGGGTGCGCTGTCGTAATGCTCTATGCTCAGTTCCTTGACAGCGGCAAGATAGGTATCGCTGTTTATCAGCATGCTGTCGTCATACAGTTCGTTTGCCTGTATCTCTGCAAGCCGCTTGTCGTATTCTTCGGCGGCTATCATGCCGAAATACCGCTTTATCTTTATCTCGCACAGCTCATGCGCCAGCGAGCCTGTTTTTGCGTATATTGACGGCGTGTCTGGCATTTCACTCCGAGCTTTTGCCGAAAAGGGGCAGTGCAGCCAGGAATGAGACGAGGAAGGACCGAAGCACTTGGAATGGGCTGCGGGGGTATCAGCCTGCGAGCAGGCTGTCCCAGTATTCATTAAGCTGTTCATTCCACTCATACGGCGCACCCCATCCCTCTAACAGTATTTGCAAACTCGGGTATTGAGGCTTCGGGTAAAGCGTTGATGGAATCAACACCGAACCTGCCGAGTAATTCCCGTATCTGAACCGAACGGGCCTGGCTGCTACTGGCAAACAGCTGCAGAGCCTTTGCAAGCTGCTCCCTCGTTACCACGGGAGCGGAAGACGGCATATTCGGCATGGGGGTATATGCCATAGAGGTCTGCTGATACGGCGGAGCGGCAGTTGCCGAGGGCATTCCCCGGGGCGGTGCGCCGTAAGGCTGCTGTGACGGGGGAATGGGCGGTGTATTCTGCGGTATCGGCGCTGACGGCATAGAAGCCTGTGGCATAGGAGACGCCGTCGGCTGCGGTACGTTCGGCATGGGCTGAGGAGCTTTCTGCGGCA
>JAMOZU010000035.1 GCA_023667745.1 Ruminococcus sp. | reverse complement strand
CGGACGAGCCGCTGTTTACGGCAGTCTCTTCGGGGGATTCCTCGGACGAGCCGCTGTTTACGGCAGTCTCTTCGGGGGATTCCTCGGACGAGCCGTCGTTTATGGCGGTATCATCGGGAGTTTCAATATTCACGGAGGGTTCTTCGGGAGCTTCTCCGCTTGTTTCACCGTTTACAACGACCTCTTGCGGAGACTGCTCGCCCGCCCCGCTGTCGGTTACGGCATTTTCCCCGGAAAAGTCGGTATCTCCCTCATCATATACAGCCATTCCCTCGTTCAGCGAAGCCGCCGCCGCCGATACAAACAAAACCGCACACATTGCCGCCAATGCCTTTTTTATATTCACATTCATAGCCGTATCCTCCAGTTAATTCAGCACTTTAAATCATCAAAATATATTTATGGGTATATCAACATATATTAAGTATAGCATAGTCTTAATAATTTTGCAACAAAAAAAAAAAGGTTTTGTTCATAAAAAAATTATTTGAAATTTTGTTGAATATGACCAATTCCCCAAACCCGCATAGAATATGGCATAGCGAAACAACCTAAAGAACATTGCAAAAAATTTTCCTGCGGCTCTTGACAATTATGCAAATTCGTGATATAATAAAAATAAAAGAAATTTCTGTGCCGCAAAATGACCCCGGCGTAATGCGGCAGGGGAAAAGGACAACTTAATATTATCGGAATACAGGTGCCGAAAGTGCACTGCGCATTGGCATAAAAGGAATCGGGTGAGAATCCCGGGCAAGACCGTTGCCGTATTTTGCTGTAATGCGAACAATCATACAAATTCACTCCCGATGTGAAGAAAAAAATTTCTGCGCAAAATCCATAAACGCAAAATTTTGCCCCCATTTTTTACACATTCGGACCGTGAATCGGTATAAGCCACTGAAAATTTTTTCGGGAAGGCGTTCGCACGGCGGAGCTGTATCATACTAATCTCCATAATTCAATGAGGGATTTGTATCAAGTTCCGTCAAGCAATAAGCCGGAATACTTGCCTGCGTTCTGTCTTGTTTTTAAACGGGTGCTGCACGGAGTCTGCGGAAGCTCCGGAAACCGTGCGGTGATAAGGATTAAAGCCTGACCTTGGGGCAGGCTTTGAAAAGTGTAACCTTATGCCGTTTTAAGCTGTGAGACTTAAAGCGGCTTTTTATTTTTGAAAGGTGCAAAAATGCTTGATGAATATATTTACAGCGGCGAAAAAAAAATGCGGTGCGGGTATACGACGGGTTCATGCGCAGCGGCGGCGGCAAAGGCTTCGGCGCAGATGCTCTTAACGGGAGAAAAAACGGAGACCGCCGAACTTATTACTCCAAAAGGAATAAGGCTGGAGCTTGAAATTTTATACCCGGAGATAACGGAAAATTCCGCCGTATGCGCCGTAAAAAAGGACAGCGGAGACGACCCGGACGTTACTAACGGAATGCTTATTTTCGCAGAGGTCAGCCGCATACCATCGGGCGTTCGGATAACCGGCGGCAAAGGGATAGGCAGAGTAACGAGACCCGGACTTGACCGGCCGCCGGGGGAATTTGCCATAAACACCGTCCCCCGGAAAATGATAACGGCGGCGGTTGAGGAAATTGCCGAAAGATACGATTACCGAGACGGGTTTGAAGTGGTTATCTCCGCTCCACGGGGGGAGGAGATCGCCAAAAAAACCTACAATCCCCGGATGGGGATAGAAGGGGGCATTTCAATAATCGGGACCACGGGGATAGTCGAGCCTATGAGCAATTCAGCTCTTATTGAAACTATCCGCATTGAAGAGAAAATGCGCAAGGCGGAGGGGTGCAAAAGTCTGCTGCTGACCCTCGGCAATTACAGCAGAGGTTTTGTGGGAGATATAATGCCCTTCGCCCTTGACAAAAGCGTTAAATGCAGTAATTTTATCGGAGAGGCTATGGATACTGCCGCTGAACTTGGCTTTGAAAATGTTCTGCTGATAGGGCATATAGGGAAACTTGTCAAGCTGGGTTCGGGAATTATGAACACCCACTCGGCGCAGGCGGACGGACGAATGGAGACCCTTGTGACATGCGGAGTCATTGCGGGGGCGGATAATGAGTGCCTTAAAAAGATTACCGAATGCGTTACGGTGGACGCCGCTCTGGATATTCTCGGTGAATACGGAATTATGCGGGAGACGCTGGATATTCTTGCAAAGCGGGCGGAATATTATCTGAACGCCAGGGTAAAAAATTCCCCGAAAACAGCCGCCGTGATGTTTTCGGACAAGCATGGGATAACGGTAAAAACCTCGGCGGCGGATGAGCTGATGAATAAAATTGCGGAGGAATACAATGGTTGATTTCGTGGGCGCAGGGTGCGGAGCTGCGGATCTGATAACGGTAAGGGGGAAAAGAATAATAGAAAATGCGGACGTGATAATTTATGCGGGGTCGCTTGTAAACCCGGAAATTTTAGGGTACGCAAAGGACGGCTGCGAATTTTACAACAGTGCGCAAATGACCCTTGACGAGATCATTGCCGTTATGGAAAAATCGGAAAGGGAAAATAAAAAAACCGTCCGCCTGCATTCGGGAGACCCGTCTCTTTACGGTGCGGTGAGGGAGCAGTTCGACAGGCTCTCAAAGCTCAATATCCCTTACAAGGTCTGTCCGGGGGTAAGCTCCCTGTGCGGTGCGGCGGCGGCTCTGAAAGCGGAATACACGCTGCCGGGAGTCAGCCAGACGGTCATCATCACACGCCCGGCGGGGCGGACTCCGGTTCCGGAAACCGAAAGTATAGAGCGGCTTGCCTCCCACGGAGCGACGATGGTATTTTTCCTCGGTGCGGGGCTGGCGGCGGAGCTTTCGGAAAAATTGATAAGCGGCGGATATTCCCCCGAAACTCCTGCGGCTATCGTTTACAAAGCGACTTGGCATGAAGAAAAGATCTTCCGCTGCAATATCGGCAGCCTTGCAAAAACAGCTGCGGAAAACGGTATCACCGAAACGGCTCTGATAACGGTGGGCAATTTCCTCGGGGACAATTATTCGCTTTCAAAATTATACGATGAAAATTTTGAAACGGGTCACAGAAAGGCAAAGAAATGAATATCGCAATAATTTGGGTGACAAAAAAAGGGGGGCAGCTTGCAGGGAAGATAGGCGGCGTGCTGCCGAAAAAACACACGGTAAAAGAGTACTGCTTTTATAAATATGCCGGTGGGGCGGCGGAAAGTTTTACGGATATTTACGGGCTGACAAAAAAATTATTTTACGAAAACTCCGCACTGATATTCGTCTGCTCGTGCGGGATAGCGGTGCGGGCGGTATCGCCGCTTGTAAGCTCGAAGACCGCCGACCCTGCGGTGATAGCGGTGGACGACTGCGGAAAATTTGCCGTGCCGCTTTTATCCGGACACATAGGCGGCGCAAACAGGCTTGCTCAAATTATTGCGGAAGGCATCGGGGCTGTCCCCGTGATCACCACCGCCACGGACACTGGCGGGAAATTTTCTCCGGACTTGTTCGCTATGGCAAACGGTCTGATAATTTCGGATATGAATGCGGCAAAGGAAATTGCGGCGGCTGTGCTCAACGGCGAAAATATCGGGATAAAAAGCGATTATCCTTACGGCCGTCTTCCTCCCGGATTTACGGAAAAAGGCGGGGCAAAGTACGGCATACGAATATCGGGGAAGGATTCGGAAAAACCTTTTGAGGTGACGCTGAATCTTATTCCGAAAAATATCGTTATCGGCATAGGCTGCAAAAAAAATATCTCCTGCGGGACGATAGAAGAGCAGGCGGAAAAAGCCTTTTCCGCCGCAGGGCTGAACGCAGAAAGGATATGTGCGGCGGCTACCGCAGACATAAAATCCGGTGAAAAAGGGCTGCTGGAATTTTGCGGAAAAAAGGGAATTTCACTGCACCACTACTCCGCCGAAGAGCTTATGAAAACAGAGGGAGAATTTGCCTCTTCCGACTTTGTCATGGAGCGCACGGGAACGGATAACGTATGCGAGAGAAGCGCAGTTGTGCACAGCGGCGGACGGCTCGTACTTCCGAAATATGCAGGAAAGGGCGTTACTGTTGCAGCTGCCGAGATACCGATAAAACTCGATTTTGAAAGGAGCATATTTTAATGCTGTATGTTGTGGGCTTTGGCTGCGGGAGACGGGACGGAATGACGCTTGAGGCGGAAAATGCAATCAAGGCAAGCGGGCTTATCGTGGGCTACAAAGTCTACACGGACATATTAAAAGAATTTTTTCCCGAAAAGGAATTTTACTCTACAGGCATGGGGCAGGAAAAAAAGAGGGTAACTTACGCTCTCGGCCGTGCGGAAAAGGGAATGACCGTCTCGCTTGTTTGCGGCGGCGACAGCGAGGTCTACGGAATGGCGGGGCTTGCTTATGAAACGGCGGGCAATTATCCGAAAACAGAGGTCGTTACGGTTGCGGGAGTTACCGCCGCACTGGGCGGAGGGGCTGTTTTGGGTGCGCCTCTTACCAATGATTTTGCGGTAATAAGTCTTTCGGATCTTATTACTCCGTCCGAAAAGATCGCCGCAAGAATAAGGTTCGCCGCACAGGCTGATTTTACGATAGTTTTGTATAACCCGTCTTCAAAAACACGTTCGGAGCATTTAAAAAAAGCCTGCGGGATAATGCTTGAATATAAGCCTGCCGAGACGGTCTGCGGAGCCGTGAGAAATATCGGCAGAAAGGGCGGGGAACACCGTATCCTGACGCTGGGAGAGCTTGCGGAATACCCTGCGGATATGTTTACGACAATATTTGTGGGCTGCTCCGACACTAAAATCATCAACGGCAGAATGGTCACATCAAGGGGATATAATACAAATCCCTCATTGAATTACGGAGATTAGTATAAAAATGTGTAAAATACTTATTTTCGGAGGGACGACCGAAGGGCGCATGCTTGCGGAATTTTGCGCACAGAACCGAATCTGCGCAAGCGTTTCGGTAACCACCGAGTACGGTGCGTCCCTTCTTCCGGAAAATGAAAATATAAAAATTCACATCGGCAAACTTGACTTTGACGGAATAAAAAATTTTATTGCCGAAAATAATTTTAACATTGTCATTGACGCCACTCACCCCTATGCCGTTCTTGCAACGGAAAATATAAGCACCGCATGCAGGGAAAAGGAAAGGGTATATTATCGGCTGATAAGAGAGGACAGTACGGCTGTTTCGGGAGAAACGGCAGAGAGCATGAAGGAACTTGTCGATATGCTCAACCGTTCCGACAAGAAAATTTTATGCACCTTGGGCAGCAAGGAACTTGCCCCCATGACGGGAGTGAAAAATTACGGAGAACGGGTATCCTTAAGGCTTCTTCCCGCCGACGGAATTTCGGAGTACTGTAAAAAACTCGGCTTTGACGGGGAAAAAATAATTTTCGGGAAAGGACCTTTTTCGGAAGATGAAAATATCCGGCATATAAGAAAAAGCAAAGCCGAGATACTTGTAACAAAGGAAAGCGGAAATACGGGCGGCTATCCGCAGAAAACCGCCGCCGCAAAAGCCTGCGGCATTGAAGTCATCACTCTGAAAAGACCTCGTGAAAACGGCTTTTCGATGAATGAGATAAAAAAAATAATTTGCGAAAAAACGGAGCGTTAAAATGAAAATTTACATAATCGGCGTTGGCATGGACGCAGACGAAACGCTTACAAAAAAAGCGAAAAAAATAATCGGAACGGCGGACGTTCTTATCGGTTCACATCGGATCGCAAAAATATTTGAACATCTGCACAAGCCGTTTTTCACAAGCTGGAAGGGGGACGAGATACGCAGCTTCATAGACAAAAACGACTTTGAAACGGCTGCGGTGCTGGTGTCGGGGGACAGCGGTTTTTTCAGCGGTGCAGAACTTATCTCGGAGGCACTTTCGAGATACGAGACGGAAATTGTCTGCGGGATCTCATCGCCCGTTTACTTCTGCTCGAAAATAAAAAAGCCTTGGCAGGATATGAAATTCATCAGTCTCCACGGCGCAGACTCGAATGTTGTAAGGAATATCAGAAAAAACAAATTCTGCTTTTTCCTGCTGGGGGGAAATGCCGTCCCCGCCGATATTTGCAGGAAAATGTGCGAGTACGGGGCGGGAGACGTAAAGGTTTATATCGGCGAAAACCTGTCGCTGGAAAAGGAAAAAATTTCCGTGGGAAAAGCCCGGGAGTTCACCGATACCGAGTGCGCCGCTCTGTGCGTGATGATAACGGAAAATGACGGTTTTGAAAAGGGCGTTTCCTGCGGAATACCGGACAGTGAATTTATAAGGGGGAATGTCCCCATGACAAAGTCGGAGGTACGGTGCGTTGTTATTTCAAAGCTCGGTATCGGAGCCAAAGACATATGCTGGGACATAGGCTGCGGGACAGGGTCGGTATCTGCGGAAATGGCTTTGCAGTGCTTTGACGGTACGGTTTATTCGGCGGACAAAAATGCGGCCGCAGCCGAACTGACAAGACGGAACAAGCTGAAATTCGGCTGCGACAATATCCGGGAGATATGTGCAAACGCACCGGAATGCCTCAAAGATTTTCCGCCGCCTGATAAGGTTTTCATCGGCGGCGGAGGCGAAAATATAAGCGGGATAATTGCCGAGGCATACGGGAAAAACAGGGAAGCGGACATTGTAATTACCGCCGTTTCCCTTGAAACACTGGAAAGGTCGGTAAACGCATTCAAAAAATTCGGGATAGCCGCCGAAACGGTTCAGATTTCGGTAACACGCACAAAAAAATCCGGTGAGCATACGATGCTTGCGGCGGAAAATCCCGTGTTCATAATCAAGGGGGCGGGGCATTGAAAAGGATAATCATAGGCGGCACAGGCAGCGGCTGCGGAAAAACAACGATAACCTGCGCCGTTTTGCAGGCACTTTGCCAAAGAGGGCTTACGGTCTCCTCGTTCAAGTGCGGTCCGGATTACATCGACCCTATGTTTCACGAAAAAATAATCGGAGCAAGAGCTCATAATCTGGACAGTTTTTTTTGCGATGACGATACGCTGAAATTTCTGCTTTACGACAACGGGAAAAATTCGGATATTTCCGTGATCGAAGGGGTAATGGGTTTCTATGACGGTTACTGCGGCAGAGGCTCGGCATTTTCCGTGTCGGAGATAACTCGGACACCTGCTGTGACCGTCATCGACTGCAAGGGTATGAGCGACTCTTTGGGAGCAATGGTCAAGGGATTTCTCGAATATAAAAAGCCTAACCGCATTGCCGGATTTATTTTCAACAGGCTTCCCGGCAAACTTGCGGGGCTTGCGGAAAAAATATGCGGGGAGCTGGGAACGGAGTTTCTGGGGTATATGCCTGTGAATGATTTTTCCGTCGAAAGCCGTCATCTGGGACTTGTTACGGCTGATGAGATTTCCGATCTAAAATATAAAACAGAGCAGCTCGGCAATCTTGCGCAAAAGCATATTTTCATTGACAGGCTTACGGAAATTTCCGAGAAAGAATTTCCCGTGTTTACGGCTCCCCGAATAAAAAAAATAAACTGCGGTTTTACTCCCGTTATAGCTGCGGCAAGGGACGAGGCGTTTTGCTTTGAGTATGCGGAGAATATTTCTTTGCTGGAAAAAACAGGCTGCAAGGTAAAGTATTTTTCGCCCCTGCGGGATAAAAAATTACCCGATGATTCCTGCGGACTGATCTTGGGGGGAGGATATCCGGAACTGTATGCCCGGCGGCTTTTTCAAAACAAACAGATGCTCGAAGATATTTGCCGTAAAATAAAGGCGGGAATGCCTGCGATAGCGGAGTGCGGAGGATTTATATATCTGCACGAAAGCGTTGAGGACAACCTTGGAAAGGAACATCGGGGTGCGGGGATAATTCCGGGCAAAGCCTTTAAAACAGATAAATTGCAGCGTTTCGGATACATAAAAATGACTGCTGAAAATGACAATTTACTTTGCAAAAAAGGCGAAACTATCCCCGCTCATGAATTTCACTACTGGGACAGCGACAGCTGCGGCGGTGATTTTACGGCGCACAAAAGCGGCGGACAAAGCCGCAAATGCGTTCACGCAAACGGCAATTTATATGCGGGATTTCCTCATTTGTATTTTTACTCGGATATAAAAACTGCGGAAAATTTTGTAAAAAAATGTATAGGATACGGTGTCGCAAATGGATAGGATAAAACTGATAGAGCATACGAACAGCGAAATATCGCTTGCAGCAAAAGTCCGCTGGGACAGCATTGCAAAGCCCTTGGGAAGTCTCGGCGAACTGGAAGATGCGGTACGGAAAATAGCGGCGGTACAGAAAAATACGGATGCGGACATCAGCAGCAGGAAAGTCGTTGTAATGTGTGCCGACAACGGAGTTACGGCGGAAAATGTAACTCAGTCGGACAGTTCGGTAACGGCGGTATGCGCAAGGGAAATTGCGGAAGGAAGGTCTAACATAAACGCATTGGCGGCGGTTTACAGCGGGGACGTGATTGCGGTCGACATAGGCGTGAACCGAAAGGTAAACAGTGAAAAGATACTCAATAAAAAAATAGCTTTCGGCACAAAGAATATTGCGAAGGGTGCGGCAATGACGAGAACGGAAGCGGAAATGTCCGTTACCGCGGGAATAGATATTGTCAGGGACTTAAAGAGAGATGGGACTAAGATAATCGTTACCGGAGAAATGGGCATCGGAAACACAGTCACCTCGGCGGCGGTCTCGGCGGTCATGCTGGGAGTACCTGTCCGTCTTGTCACAGGCAGAGGCGCAGGGCTTGACAGTGAGAGACTGGAGCGAAAGCGTACGGTTATAGAAAAGGCTGTCGAAATAAACCGACCGGATAAAAACGACCCCATTGACGTTATCTCCAAAGTCGGCGGGTTTGACATCGGCGGTATGACAGGGCTTTTTCTCGGCGGTGCAATTTACGGCATACCCGTTGTGATAGACGGGGTAATTTCCGCAGCGGCGGCCTTGCTGGCAAAGGAGACAGCCCCCGTTTCGGCGGAATATATGCTGGCAAGCCACCTTCCTGACGAACCTGCGGGGAAGCTGCTCCTTGAAAAGATCGGCGTAAGACCCGTTATAACGGCAGGACTGCGCCTCGGCGAGGGAACGGGCGGGATTATGCTACTGCCCCTGCTGGACGGGGCTTTGGCTGTATATAAAAATTCTCACAAATTCGAGGACACGGGCATAGAAAGGTATGTTGAACTGAAATGATGACTCTTGTTACCGGCGGCACAAAATGCGGAAAGTCCCGTTATGCAGAAAAAATACTGGACGGTTTTGGCGGTGAAAAAATTTACATCGCAACAATGCAGCCCTACGGCGAGGAGGCACTGTGCGCCATCGAAAGGCACCGCAAACAGCGGGCGGGAAAGGGCTTTACGACCGTTGAAAAATACACCGATATTGATAAAACCGCCCTGCCGGAAAAGTGCGGGGTGCTGCTTGAATGCACGGCAAATTTATGCGCAAACGAAATGTTTGCGGACGGAAAAGTCCGTGACCCCGCCGAAAAAATAATCAAGGGATTCAAATATCTTAAAAGCCGTACGGAAATTCTTGTGATAGTCACAAGCGAGGTCGGCGGAGACGGCATTTTTTACGAAAAAACGACTGCGGATTACATAAAGGCAATGGAAGAAATAAACCGCAGGACTGCCGAAATTTCCGATAATGTTACGGAATGCGTTTACGGGGTCTGCATTCCGCTGAAAGGAGCGGTGATATGACGGTTTTAAAATCGCTGTTATCGGCGTTTCTCATGTATTCGAGAATACCGGTGCCGCAGGTGGAATGGAAGGAGGAGAACAGGCGGTATTCGCTGTGCTTTTTTCCTCTTGTGGGCGGAGTCACGGGTGCTGTTTTTCTGATATGGAAATATATCTGCACACGGCTTTCGGTAAGCGCATTTGTCTTTGCGGCCGTCGGTGTGCTTATACCGATAATGATAACGGGCGGAATACATCTGGACGGATTTTGCGATACCGTTGACGCAATGTCCTCCTTTGGGGATAAAGAAAAAAAAATTGAAATTATGAGCGATCCTCACATCGGTTCATTTGCTGTACTCCGTCTTTGCGCATACCTGATACTGCAAACAGCACTGCTGACCGAAATAAAAAATACGGCTGTCATAGCCTGCGGATTTGTTCTGTCCCGCACTCTCAGCGGCATTGCGGCCGTTACGTTCAGGAGTGCGAAAAAAGACGGTTACCTACAGGAATTTTCAAAGCCAGCTCATAAAAAAATCACGGTATTTTCTCTTTCGGCAGCAGCCTGTGCCTGCATTGCGGCAATGACTCTGACAGGCGGGGCAATAGGCGTAATTGCAGTTATCGGAGCGTTTTTCGGCTTTGTTTATTACAGGTACTCGGCATATAAAAATTTCGGAGGCATCACGGGAGACACAGCAGGCTGGTTTCTGCAAATTTGCGAAATTGCGATACTTATTTTTACGGCGGCGGGGGAAAAATTATCGGAGGCGTTTAAAATATGATAATGATAACAGGCGGTGCATTCGCAGGCAAGAAAAAATTTGCAAGAGAACATTTCGGCATTGGTGAAAATGAAGTTCTGGACGGCGGCAGCTGTGAACCGGAAACGGTTTTTTCCGCAAAATGCGTAAGCGATTATCACCTGCTGGTAAAGCGGCTTATCAATGAAAAAATTGACGTTGAAAAATTTACAAAAAGGTTATGCAAAGAAAATCCCGGGGCGGTAATTATCATAAACGAGACAGGCTGCGGAATAATCCCCCTTGAAAAAAGCGACAGAATATGGCGGAAAGAGACAGGCAGGGCAGGCTGTATAAATGCGGAAAATTTCTCCGCCGTCGTGCGCGTCTGCTGCGGTATACCGACGGCAATCAAGGGAGAGATAATACAAATCCGTAATTCCAACGAGGATTAGTATAACATGAAAATAATTTTTATACGTCACGGAAAAACCGAGGGTAACCTTGAAAAAAAATATATCGGCAGGACGGACGAACTGCTGTGCGCCAAGGGTATCGGCGAGCTTAAAAGCCGAAAATATCCGGACTGTGAAATTGTTGTTACAAGCGGTATGAAACGGTGTATTCAGTCCGCAAAAATAATTTATCCCGAAAAAAATCCGATAGTTATCGATGGTCTCGGGGAGTGCGATTTCGGAGATTTTGAAAATAAAAATTATATCGAACTTTCGGATGACCCCCGCTATCAAAAATGGATAGACAGCGGCGGAAAAACGGCCTTTCCCAACGGTGAAGACCCATGTGATTTCAAAAAACGAGTCATCTCGGCTTTTGAAAAAACGGCCGGAGTACTGAAAGAATACAGCGTTATATCGCTGGTCGTTCACGGAGGGACGATAATGTCGGTACTTGAAAAATACGCTGTCCCGAAAAAGGATTATTACGATTACCGCACGGAAAACGGCGGCGGGTATATCACCGAATTTGACGGCGAAAAAATAATCATCGGAGAGGAAATATGAACGGATATGTTTTTGCATTGCCGATACTGGCAGGGTTTATAATTGACCTGTTTCTGGGCGACCCCTACGAACTGCCTCACCCTGTAAGAGTTATCGGAAGGTTTGTTTCACACCTTGAAAAGGCTGTACGCAAAGTGTTTGCGGGCAATCTGAAATTGGGCGGGACTGTGCTTTCTTTAACAGTTCTTGCGGTCTCAACGGTAATTCCGCTGGCAGCGCTGACGGTGCTTTACAGGATAAATCTGTACCTAGGACTCGCTGCGGAAAGCATACTGTGCTATTATATGATAGCACCGAAATGCCTGCGGGAGGAAAGCATGAAAGTGTATGACGCTGTTGCGGAAAAGGATCTGCCCAAAGCACGGAAAGCCGTTTCCATGATAGTCGGCAGAGACACGGAAAATCTTGATGAAGCGGGAATAATAAAAGCTGCCGTTGAAACGGTTGCGGAAAACACTTCCGACGGAGTTACCGCTCCCCTGATGTTTATGTCCCTGGGAGGCGCACCGCTGGGATTTTTTTACAAGGCGGCAAATACCATGGATTCCATGATAGGATATAAAAACGAAAAGTATGCGGACATCGGAAAATTTGCCGCAAAACTTGACGACCTTCTGAATTTTATCCCCTCGAGGATAACGGCACTGATAATGATCCTTTCGGCTTATCTGTTAAAATTCAACGGCAAAAACGCATTTACGGTATGGCGGCGGGACCGCAGAAAACACGCAAGTCCCAATTCGGCTCAGACGGAATCGGTGTGTGCGGGTGCGCTTGAGATACGTCTGGCGGGAGACGCATATTATTTCGGAAAACTTCAAAAAAAAGAATACATCGGTGATGATATCCGCCCTGTGACAAATGAGGACATACGCCGTGCAAACCGCCTTATGTATTGCACTTCGGTCATCGTTCTGATTTTTTCGGCACTGGTGCGGGTGCTTGTAACGGAGGCGGTCTTATGACGGAAAATTTACACGGCGGCGACCTTTACGGCAAAGAGATACTTTACGATTTTTCCGCAAACATCAATCCTCTTGGCATGCCCGAAAGCGTAAAAAAAGCACTGCATGATTCCTTGTGCGGCTGGGAAAAATATCCCGACCCTTATTGCAGGGAGCTTGTAAAAAAAATTTCGGAGCAATATGATTTCCCCGAAAAAAATATCGTATGCGGAAACGGAGCGGCGGATCTTATTTACAGAATAATATATGCTTTGACGCCTGCCGCCGCACTTGTCTGCGCACCCGGTTTTTCGGAATACGAAAAAGCACTCGGTCAAACGTGCGGCAAGACTGTACGTTATTTACTTGACGAAAAAAAGGATTTTACCCTTGACAGCGGCTTCCTCAAATATCTTGACTGCGGCGTTGATATGCTTATTTTATGCACCCCAAACAACCCCACCGGAAAAACCGTCGGCAGGGAAATTCTTGAGGCTGTCTGCGGAAAATGTCTCGAAAAAAATATAATTTTTCTGTGCGATGAATGCTTTCTGGATTTTGCGGACGGCGGAAAAAGCAAGTCTGCGGTAAATTTCATCAACAAAAACGTGATAGTTTTAAAAGCGTTTACAAAAATTTACGCAATGGCAGGTTTAAGGCTCGGTCACGCACTTTTCGGAAGCGCGGAAATTGCCGAAAAAGTCAGAGGGACAGGGCAGTTCTGGAGCGTCTCCTCTCCTGCTCAGGCAGCCGGTATCGCAGCATTGGAGGAAAAGGATCATATCCGCAGAACCGTTGAACTGATAAGTTCGGAGCGTGTGTTTTTATCGGAGGAATTAAAAAAAACGGGGTTTACCGTCTTTCCCTCGGAAGCAAATTTTATCCTCTTCAAAAGCGGTCTGCCCCTTGACAGCCTGCTGTCCCGAAAAAAAATACTGATAAGAAACTGCGTAAACTTTACGGGTCTTGATAAAAATTTCTTTCGCATTGCCGTAAAGCGGCACGAGGAAAACAGCGTTCTGATAAACGCATTAAGGAGCATAAAAAATGGCTAAATCTATTATGATACAAGGCACTATGTCAAATGCGGGAAAGTCTC
>JAMOZU010000353.1 GCA_023667745.1 Ruminococcus sp. | reverse complement strand
CCCGCAACCGTCTCATCGGGGTTATAATACTTGAATGCCAGCGGGTTTGTGCTGTCCTTGCCCTCGTAGGGAATCTTCCCTATGCCCTGAAAAAACTCGCTCATTTTAAACTACCTCCACGTTAAGTAAAATTTTTGCCGTAATAATTTTTAAGAATCCGTCGATTAAAGAGGTCATTCCCCCGCCGCAGGCGGGAAAAGACCCCACGGCACAGGAATATTTAATTTTTAAATACGGTTTGAACGGCAGTTTCTTAAAAATGCTTTAAGTATATTTTACTATGAAAACGGTTACTTGTCAAGAGGTTTTTGTAAAAAACTTCTAAATTTTTTGAAATTTTTATTTCAATGACGGCGGCATACTTTATTAGGAGAATCTTATTCTATCCCTTTGAAACAAAATGTTTTATCGGCTCATTCAGATGATATATCTCTTTTTTCAGAAATTCGGGATATACAGTTACATTTCCGAGTTCTTCAACAGGCAGCCACCCAATAACCACATTGCAATTATCCTTATGTGAAACAAACTCACCGTTTTCGGGAATTTCCAAATCGTCACACAGCTCGACCCGATAATAAAAAGCAACGGTATGCGCCTGCTTTCCGTTCTGCTCCCAAAAGCATTCTTCACTCCATAACAGACGGCTGCATTTTATTCCGATTTCCATTTCTTCCGATATTTCGCGGATCAAACCCTTTTCCGGTGGTTCTCCCATTTTTATATGACCGCCCGGCAAAGCATATTCATTTCCGTTTTTATCTCTCTGCACCAAAATCATATTATCCTTGATCAAAACTCCGGCTGTTCTGATGTCACAAATGTATTCATCATCCGAAAATAACCAATCTTTATTCATAAAAACCTACAAAGCTCGGATTTGTCGGACACTCCCGACAATATAATTATACCAAAGACAAATCGGAATGTCAATACGCATTTCCTGCGGCGATCATCTGAAGAATGAACATATGGGTACATGGCATGCAAACGAGTAATTGACAGCAAAAACGGCATTGCTTCTTACAGGAGATGTCTTTTTTCGCTATGCGGTTCGGCAAGGTGAGATGCCGGATAAATCGGGATTTATTTATTTGAAAAATCTCCAATCTTTCCGAGATGTTCTCCTATACTATGCTACATACCCGAATATATCACATGGTCAAGTTTTGTTAAATCAATATCAAAAGTATCTGCGCATTCAAGCTGTTCATCTATTTGAACATTCATTATTCGACAGAAAAAAGCAGTAGATTCTCCTGTATCAACAGATTTCACCGCTTCACATTCATATATCCATCGGCTTGCGTCCGGAATGGGAACATCTGAAATCTCACCTTAGAAACAATATATGAAACAGCATTTTTCTTTCCGTCTTTTGCATGGTGTATTCCGAAATAATCCATAAGCTCAAGCATATCTGTACTCACAAGATTAACGCTCAGAATGCCTGTTTTGATAACATTCTGCTTTGTACTTTTCGTACCAAAGAAGCAAGAAAAACAATAGAGGACAAAAAAGCATACAAAAGACTGTGTGCGGTACAGCTGCGCGGAGAAGGGCTTAGGAACGTATTAATAATAAGTTGCATATTTCTTAACAATATATGTGCAACTGTTATTATTAAAATTCATAAATACAGATACAAAATTTAACAATTGTGTGCTATTATAAAATTAATAATGAAATTCGGAGGAACTTTTTTATGAAAGCTGTCATAACGGTCATCGGCAAGGACGCTGTGGGCATTCTCGCCAAGGTCAGCAGTATCTGTGCGGATAATAACGCCAATGTTATCGAGGTCACTCAAAGTGTGCTTCAGGATATGTTTGCCATGATAATGCTGGTGGATATTTCGGGGCTTAGTACGGATTTCCCGAAATTGCAGGACACTCTTTCGGCTCTGGGGGACAGCTTGGGGCTTAAAATAGTCACCCTCCATGAGGATATTTTCAACACCATGCACAGCATATGAAGGGAATATTAACTTATGATCAACGTTTACGATATACTGGAAACCATTCGTATGATACAGGACGAATGTCTTGACATACGCACCATAACCATGGGAATTTCCCTTTTGGACTGTATCGACAGCGACATTGATAAAGCCTGCGGCAAGGTTTACGACAAGATAACCCGCTGTGCGGCAAACCTTGTGAAAACGGGGGAGAGCATCGAAAAGGAATACGGCATTCCCATAATCAACAAGCGGCTTTCGGTAACACCCATCGCCATGATCTCCGCCGCTTGCGACTCCGACCCGGTGAAATTCGCCCATACCATGGACAGAGCCGCCCAAAGCTGCGGGGTGAACCTTATCGGGGGATATTCGGCGTTGGTGCAGAAGGGCTTTTCCGCAGGGGACGAGCGGCTGATAAGGTCGATACCTAGGGCGTTGGCTCAAACCGAGCGGGTCTGCTCCTCGGTGAACATCGGGTCTACGAAAACGGGGATTAATATGGATGCCGTAAAGCTCATGGGGGGGATTGTGAGAGAGGCGGCAGAGATGACGGCGGACAGCCAATGCTTCGGGGCGGCAAAGCTCGTTGTGTTCTGCAATGCGGTTGACGATAATCCCTTTATGGCAGGGGCGTTCCACGGTGTGGGCGAGCCGGATTGTATCATAAATGTGGGTGTTTCCGGTCCGGGAGTTGTGCGCAGTGCGTTAAAGAAATATCCGGACGCCAATATAAACGAGTTGGCGGACATTATCAAAAAGACCGCCTACAAGATAACCCGTGTGGGTCAGCTGGTGGGAGTGAGAGCCTCGGAGGCGTTGGGAGTGCCTTTCGGGATAGTTGACCTGTCCCTTGCGCCCACTCCTGCGGTGGGGGACAGCGTGGCGTATATTTTAGAGGAAATGGGGCTGGAAAAATGCGGCTGTGCGGGGACGACAGCCTGCCTTGCCATGCTCAACGACGCTGTGAAAAAAGGCGGCGTTATGGCATGCTCACGGATAGGGGGGCTGTCCGGGGCGTTTATCCCGGTGTCGGAAGATG
>JAMOZU010000352.1 GCA_023667745.1 Ruminococcus sp. | reverse complement strand
TGATTTTTCCTATTCCCTTTCTTGACGAGATACCCATAATATCCGATGAGTCATTTCGAGTGCTGCAGTTTCGGAGAATAAAATTCTCCAAATCATCAAAGGTATCGGGCGGCAGGGCAGTACACCCATCGGCAGGCTTTCGGGAAAAGGAGCCGTATTCCCTTATTTGATATGCCTTCTTCATTTTTCACCTTGCCTCGTAAATTTTTAAATATGCGCCGATATTTCGGAACGCCGCAGGATTTATTTTATAGATAAAATTTTCCTCCGTTTCCTCGCCGCTTCCGAAAAGTTTTTTATAATCGGTTTGCTTTGCTGTAATAAACCTGTCCCCATCGTCGATATTCTTGTTGTTGTCGCCAAGTACCATACGTATCTTTTCATAGTCTTCGTAAAAATATTCCTGAAGCAAGGGAATAATGTCAGCTTCAAAAATAACCGCCAATGTTTCAAGGCTGGGGCTTTCCCTAAGAGGAAGGAAATACGAGTGACCTATCATATGCTCCCTGTCGTACAATGCTTCTATGCGGTCGTTTATTTTACCGAGCATGCTGCCGATATTTACGCTTTCAACATTTATGCCCCTAAGCACATTTATATCCGGCAATATCTCCCTAAACCTGAACCGCCTTCTCAACGCAATGTCAATTGCCGCCACAGAGCGGTCGGCAGTGTTCATTGTTCCGATTATGTATAAATTATCCGGTATGCCGAACATTGTCTGCGAATACGGAAGTTTTGCCACCATTCCCTCGGCTTGACCGATGCGCTTTGCAGGCTCTATCAGCGTTATAAGCTCTCCGAAGATTTTTGAAATGTTGCCCCTGTTTATTTCATCGATTATGAAAACATAATTATGCTTTTCATTCGCAGTCTGTACAGAAGCAGGAGCATTTTGTTTTATTATGTTTACCGCATCGGAAATGGAAATATTCAATTTATAGACCGTTGACGCTGATAAAGCCTTTCCGTTATTGACAGATAAAATATTCTGACGGATATTTTTCACAAGCCATTTAACGTTTCTTACCCGTTTAAATTTCGGGTATTCATCATGCCATTCGCAATCGCCTGTTATTTCCCCGACAGCGTCAATAATATTTTCACTGTAACAGGAAAAAACTATATCGCCCTTTTTCATTTTTGAAATAAAAGCGTTAAGGACGCTTTTTCCGCCGATATCATAGACCGTCTCCTCCGTTATTGTTTCGCCGTATTCATCCCACCCGATACGGATATGACCGTTTTCCATGCACTCTGTACGTGTAGGATTATCGCCCGATCCCTCAAGAGATACCTTCCAGACAGTGGGATTGCCGTTAAATCCGGTATCGTCATCCTGCTGCTTTATAACAGAACTTATTGCCTTTTCGCAGAAACGTTTAAAAACTCCCGGCTGTATGTCATACCTGATAACGCCCGCTTCGTCCGTATCCTCACCGGCTGCAGGCTTTATTCCCTCGATAAATTCCTCATAGCCGTACGACTGATGAAATGTTACAAATTCGATCAGCCCTCCGTCCTTGTATTTATTGTACCTTTCAAGCACAACTTTATAGCTCTCTGAGTTTATCTCGGAAAGATTTTTGTTTTCAATTATTGCCACAGCATATTTTACCGTATTATAGGTTTTTCCCGTACCGGGAGGTCCGTAAAGGATAGTGTTTTTTCTTATATCCATCAATAATATCCTCCTATTGGATTATTTTGCCAAAAACAACGTTTATGCGAGTTTATTTACAATTATAACACAAAAATAAATATATGTCTATACAAACAATGATAAACATTTCCAAAAACGTGATAATTCACAAAAATAATGACATGTCATTGTTTAATTTTATTCACTAAGTCATTCTTCTAAGACTCATACACTGTATTTTGCATATCACACTTTCCTCTCAAAAAACAGCACATACGCCACTCCAAGTGCCACAACGACCGCCATAGCGGTAACTATGACCTTTACGGGCGTTGCCACGCCGCTGCTTCGGGCAGGGGACTCGGTCACGGCGGTCTCGGTAATTTCCGGGTCGGCGGTGAGGTAGCTTTCGGTGACCGTTACAGCAGGCGCAGAGGTTGTCCTCGTCTCGGAGGCGGTCTCGGCGGGCGAGAGGGTGACCGTATCATCGGAGGACATACTGCCGCTGTCGGTTACGTCTTCGGGGAGGACAGTCGTTTCGGCGGTTTCGGAGACAGTCTCCTCGGTAACGGTTTCCGTAGGTGTTTCGCCTTCATCTGTTTCATCGGGGAACTCGCTGTATTCACTGCCGCCGGACAGCACCAGCAGGTATGCCGACAGGGGAGCGGCTTCAAAGGAAACGGTGTTGTCGGTTCCCACTGTGAACATTTCAGGGTCACAGGGAATAATGTCCGCATTTTCGTCAATGGTGTAAGCACTTTCCACCGAATAGCTGCATCGGACGGTCTGAAGGTCTATCTCGAAATTCTGGGGATTTATAAGATTTTTATTGGTCACTATCAGTTTTACAGTTTCCGGGTCATTGCTGTCGGCGGCGGCGTAAACGGAAGACATGGAGCTGCCGCCGTTGTCCGACTGAATGAGCATATCTCCTATGCCGCTGCCCTGACCGTCATAGTTGTTGAAAAGGTTTATCGCCGCTTTCTGGAATGAATAATCCGATGACGTGGGGGACAGGCAGGCAAGGTAGACCTCTTCCCGTGCAAACGTCCCCAGTGCGTCTATCTGGGAGACAGCACCGCTCATATCGTCTCCGCCGCCGAAATCATACTCGGAAAAAGACAGTTTTGTACCCGGATAATTTATGCGGATAGAGGCTTGCAGAGTGGGGATAAGGGGAGTGAACTGCTTATTTAACAGAACTGTGGGGCTGTTTTCGGTATAGTCCGAGTCCCACAGGGTGCGCACCGACTGCATACGGTAGGCTCTCGCTTCGTCCCCGCTGCCCGTCAGGACGGACACTCCCATGGGAGTGGTAGCCTCGGTAAAATAATGCACGTCCAGCACGTCCAGCAGCCGCACGCCG
>JAMOZU010000351.1 GCA_023667745.1 Ruminococcus sp. | reverse complement strand
TTCACAAGGACTACAATGCTTCACGTCAGACTATGACGGCGGTTTTCAAAACTCTTGCCGATGAAAACATTGCTAAAAGGCAAATAAATAATCATTATATTCTTACGGAATACTGCAAGGAAAATGCACAGGAATTGTATTTCAAGAAAATCGGTGAAACCGCCGCTTATTTAAAAAGTCTCGCCGATACCGCGTTCGTCGATACTTCAACTGTCGTTTGACAACTGCAAAAACATGTTTAACTTTTGCCCGCACCGATGTTTTTTACGCTCCGATTTTTTGCCCGATACTGTCCGCTTTTCGATAATTTTTTTATTGCCGATGGTTTCCTGTTGATTTTGTAATTGATTTTCCTGCCCTTTTTGTTTCCGATAATTGCGTCTTCAGGAATATTCTGCGATCACAGTATCTTCAAAAACAATGCCGCCCGATATATACTTCCCATAATTACTCTTCTCTCAATATTCACATCACGCAAAATCCTCAAAGGAAACCTCGCCCTTTTCCACATCAACATTTCCGCTGCAAATGTCCGTCAGCTCCTTTTCAAAGGGGAGAACATCCTCGGTCGGGCATATAAGCCGTATTTTCACGTCCGCTCCGTACTCCGTGTCAATGACCTTTACGGGAAATCCCGGCAGCATGGCGGCGATCTTTCCGTAAAGCCCGTAATCGGCTGTTACCGTCAGGGGGCGGCAGCTTCTCATCACCTTTTTAACTCCCGCTTCAACGGCGATTTTAGCCGCTTTGGAATATGCCCGCACAAGCCCCCCGCCCCCTAACAATATTCCCCCGAAATATCTGGTGACAACACAGCAAACGTCCGTCAGCCCCTCTTTCCGCAAAACCTCGAATACAGGCACTCCCGCCGTCCCTTGCGGCTCGCCGTCATCGCTGTAGCGGGTAATGCTGCCCTCCCGCAGGATATAGGCATAGACATTGTGAGTGGCTTTTCTGTGGCGGGACTTTATCTCGTTTATGAACCCCACCGCCTCATCATCGGCGGTCACATGCCGCAAGTACCCGATAAACCTCGACTTTTTCTCGGTAAACTCCGCCTCTGAAAAGCCCTCGACCGTAATGTAATCCGTTCCGGGCATTCAAAAAACCCCCTTGCAGTTTATGACTTGTAGTCTTTCGGTATTTTATAAAACTTCTTTAAAAAACTTTCCCTTGTGCTGTCGTTACTGAAAAATTCCCGCAGATCCTTCTCATTATCTTCATTTGCCTCAATATACTGCTGTAAAAATATCTTTGTCAGAAATAAACTGTACCCTTGTATCAGCCTGTAATAATTGCTTTGAAAAAGGGTATACATCATTTCTAAGGTTTGCTCGTAAGTTTCGGTTTCATCATAGAAAGCCCTGATAAGGGGGAGTGTTTCATAAAATGCGTCCGTATGCTCTTTTACTTTTTTCTTCATGGAATTTTCATAATCGGCAGTATCGATGTTCAAGCGGTCAAAAAACATAGCCTCTGTTCCTTTGACCGATTCGTTGTGATTTACATGAATATTTTCAAAAAAATGCGTATAAATACCCTTGTCCGTCCTCGCATAAACAGCCTTTTCCCCCGACAGTTTCGGGACGAAGTCAAAGTTCCACCCCCACTTAAAGCTCCCGCCCAGATCGGTCTGCTGAAATAAGCTGAGAACCCTGCGCCTGTGACCGCAGTAATCGTCCGCCCAGATACGCCTGCCTATGTACCGCAGTCCAAGCTCTTTTTCTATAAGCGGCGAAAGGAACTCGTCAAGCAGCATATTCCAGCCTTCCACCCGAAGGTCACGCTCCGAATGCAGAGCCTCATATTCGGGCAGCCAGTTGCTTATCAGATAGCTTTTATATTTTTCAAAGTCCATTATAAACACCTTTTCCCTGTTTTATTAAAAAGCGCCGAAAAATCCGCCTGCGCCGCATACACAGCGCAGACGGTTTGACTGCAAAAATTACTTGTCCAGACCGAAACGCTTCTTGAAACGGTCAACACGTCCGCCGGTGTCAACCAGCTTCTGCTTGCCTGTGTAGAACGGGTGGCACTTGGAGCATATCTCGACTCTGATGTTCTCCTTGGTGGAGCGGGTCTTGATCACATTTCCGCAGGCGCAGGTGATGGTGGTCTCCACATAGTTGGGATGAATACCCTCTTTCATGCTTTTCAAACCTTCTTTCGCTGTTTTTTCATATTAACACAGCAGCCCATCTCGTTACCTCGGACAGTAGTGCTATGGAATAATCACAAAATCAATTATACCATATTCCGATTGATTTTGCAAGCCTTTTTCAAGGGATAATGTAAATTTTAAATGTAAATTCTGTGAATTTTCGGAAAATTTTGCAAAATAAAGAACCGCCGAACGAACCGGATTTTTTAATTTGTGATTTTCAAATGCCTGTGTAAGTCCGGATTTTCCCTCCGTATACGGAGAAAACGCCCCAAATCTATGTCTCTTTAATTCTATATGTTTAATAGGGTATTGACATTTTCGGGGGAATATGCTATACTTATAACATCAACCGTGAAACGCCCCGTAAAAACAGTAAAGCAGGTGATTATATGAAATTTTCAGCAAAATCGAGATACGCCCTTAAACTGACGGTCGACTTGGCAGAGCATATCAACGATGGCGTCGTTTCCCTTTCGGATATTTCCGAAAGGCAGGATATTTCCAAGAAATTTCTGGAGCAGATAGTCCCCATGCTTGTAAGAGCGGGGCTTATCCGCGCAAGCAGGGGAGCGAACGGCGGCTACAGCCTTAACAAAACTCCCGCCTCCTGTACGGTGGGGGACGTTATTACAGCCGTAGAGGGTGAGATACTCCCGCCGCAGCCCCCCGAAAACGAGTCGGACAGAAAAGTCGCCTTTGTCTGGGAGGAGCTTCACGGTGCCATGGAAAAAGCCCTCCGCAGTATCACGTTGCAGGATATTCTCGAGCATAACAGCGGTTTTTTTGACTATTGCATCTAGGAGCCAGTGACTAGAAATTAGAAGGCTAGAATTACTTTTGCGCATAGCATACAAATTCATTATGTTTA
>JAMOZU010000350.1 GCA_023667745.1 Ruminococcus sp. | reverse complement strand
CTCTCACTCCCGAACAGGCAAGGCTTATGGCGCAGTATGCGGACGAGCTCATAATCGCCTATGACAGCGACGGCGCAGGGCAGAACGCCACTCACAAGGCAATAAACCTTTTGGGCGAGGCGGGGCTTAAAACAAAGATAATCAAGATGGAGGGGGCTAAAGACCCGGACGAATACATAAAAAAATTCGGCTCGGGACGATTCAGGCAGCTGCTGGACAATTCGGACGGTGCAGTAAACTTCGAGCTTAACAAGTGCAAAACGGGGCTTGACCTTGACACGGACACGGGGCGGGTGGACTATTTAAAGCGGTGCATTGATGTACTCGTTAAAATATCCTCGCCTGTGGAGCGGAGTGTTTACATATCAAAGGTGGCGGCGGAGCAGGGAGTGTCGAGGGACGCTGTCGAAGCGCAGGTCAATTCTGTCATACGAAAGCAGAAGAATGTCCGCACAAAGCAGGAGTGGAGCAATGTCAGGAGCTTTGCGGACAGGCGGAAAGACGACCCGCAGGCTGCCCGTTTCCCGAAGGAATACCGTGCGGAGCGGGGCATTTTAGCATATCTCAATATGCATCCGGACGGCCGGAAAAATGTTTTCTCCCGCCTTTCTCCCAAAGATTTCGTAACGGAACTCCACAGAAAAATTTACGAAAAATTCACCGAAAATCAAGAAAATTTGCAAGATTTTGACCTTTTATCACTGAGCAATGAATTTTCACCGGATGAAATGGGCAAAATAACCGCAATATTAACGGAATACGGCGAAATAAACCTTAACGATACGGCGGCTGAGGACTACATCAATATACTGACGGAACACAGCAGGAAAATCAAAGCCCCCTCTCCGGGAGAAATGTCGGACGATGAGATGACGGCTTTTACTGCAAGTCTATTATCCCAAAAAGGCGGACAGCAAAAAATATAGGAATACCCATAAATCAAAAGGACGGTGCGAAAAAAATGAGCAATGACAAGGCTATCGAAGCCCTGATGGAACGAGGAAAAGCCGCAGGCAAGCTTACCACCACGGAGATAAACGACGTTATGGAAAAGCTCGACCTTGATGCTGACCTTATAGATTCCTTCTATGATAACTGCCAGAACCTGAACATTGACATTATAGATGATTTTGACGCAGAAAATGAACTTGACCTGTCGGACATCAATATGCAGGACGATCTGGAAATGAGCCTTTCAGCGGAGGGTGTCGCTATAGACGACCCTGTGAAAATTTACCTTAAAGAGATAGGGCGTGTTCCCCTGCTGACGGCGGAAGAGGAAATTGAGCTGGCAGGGAGAATGGCGCAGGGCGACCCCAAGGCAAAAAAGCGGCTTTCCGAGGCTAATCTGCGATTGGTTGTTTCCATTGCAAAAAGGTATGTGGGCAGGGGCATGCAGTTTCTTGACCTTATACAGGAGGGCAATCTGGGACTTATCAAGGCTGTGGAGAAATTCGACCACACCAAGGGCTTCAAGTTCTCCACTTATGCCACATGGTGGATAAGGCAGGCTATAACCAGAGCCATTGCCGACCAGGCAAGGACTATAAGAATACCCGTGCATATGGTGGAGACTATCACAAAGGTGAAAAAAGCCTCCAGTCAGCTGCTTCATCAAAACGGGCGCGACCCGTCCCCGGAGGAGATTTCCGAGCTGCTGAATATACCTGTGGAAAAGGTGCGGGAGATAATGCGGATAGCTCAAGACCCGGTGTCTCTTGAAACTCCCATAGGCGAAGAGGAAGACAGCCACTTGGGCGACTTTATCCCTGATGACGATGCTCCCGCCCCTGCGGACGCTGCTTCCCTTATCCTGCTTAAAGAGAAACTGGGGGAAGTCCTTTCCACGCTTACGGAAAGAGAAGAGAAAGTCCTGCGTCTGCGGTTCGGCTTGGAGGACGGGCGTTCAAGGACGCTGGAGGAGGTAGGCAAGGAGTTTGATGTTACACGGGAGCGTATCAGGCAGATAGAGGCTAAAGCTCTGCGCAAGCTCCGTCACCCCAGCAGAAGCAAGAAGGTCAAGGATTTCCTTGACTGACATACAAAGAAAACGCCGCAGACTCACCCTTTGCAAGTTCACAAGGTTACTTTTGTTACATGGCGCATTTGTCACAGGTCACATGGTCTCTCGTAATCTTCAAGCGGTAATACCCGGCATTTTCTTAGAGCAACATACGCAATAATACAAATCCCTCATTGAATTATGGGGATTAGTATAAACCTTTTACCCATTCAGAGAGGACTGTGCAAAACCTATGTGCCTTACATTGGAATCGGATTATGCGGTACGCATAATCGGCTGCCTTGCGTCGGAAGGCAAAAGAATCGACGCAAAAAATATATCCGAAAGAACAGGTGTGAGCTTGAGATTTTCCCTGAAAATACTGCGCAAGCTTGTTTCGGGGGAGCTGGTAAGATCATACAAGGGAATGCAGGGAGGCTACGAACTGGCAAGGACTCCCGACAGCATTACATTGCTCGATGTTATCGAGTGCATTGAGGGTGAATATTACCTTAACCGCTGCCATGAAGATGACTTTATCTGCACCAGAGACGCAAAAAACTGCTGCGCTTACCAAAACGTTTACAGCGAGATAAACAAAGCGGTTACAGACAAGCTGAAAAGCTACAATTTTGCGGAGCTTATAAAGTGATACATAAAAACCGCCGGGGCATTGCAAAATGACCTCGGCGGATATTTTTATATAATTTACTTTTTATCAGTCTTTTGACCCCTCATCGGGAACAGCCGTCTTTGTACGCAGTTCATTTACGTCTATGCTGAAATAATCCGCATAGTAGCCGTCTACTCCGTTTACCGTATCGGAAACCAACCTCATGGTAAACACAAGGTCAAAACTGGAGAGAGTAAGTTTAGTCTGATACAGCAAGGTAAGGTCGACATCTTCCGTCCCTGTAATTGTGGAAGAAGCGGACTCTTGGGAGCAGCCGTATTTCGCCATAAGACGGGCTTTTTTGTCTTCATAGTATTTCGAGGCGGTGTCCCTGTCGAGCATACAGGTTATCTCTTCAGTGTAGC
>JAMOZU010000034.1 GCA_023667745.1 Ruminococcus sp. | reverse complement strand
GCCGGGGGTGACATCCCCCGGACCCCCCAACGTGTGCAGCCTATTGGTTAAGGCTTTTGTTATTATGGTCCGGTTTACTTCTCTAGCTTCTAGCCTCTAACCTCTAGCCTCTGGATGTATATTTTCCCTTTAAAAGCTCATACTAACTATTGCAAGGTGATTCAAATGCGTTTGGATAAGTTTGCCTCAAGTCAGAAAAATCTTTCCCGGAAAATCGCCGCCGATATGATACGCCGGGGCAGATTCTCCGTAAACGGCTTTGCCGCCGATTCCCCGGATCTGCAGGTCGACCCGGAGAAAGATACCGTCGCTCTTGACGGCGTTGATGTAGTATACCGCAAGTTTATTTATATTATGCTCAACAAGCCTGCGGGAGTGGTTTGCGCCACCCGTGACAGTTTAAGCAAAACCGTTACCGAGCTTATCCCGCCGGAGCTTTACAGGAAAAAGCTCTTCCCTGCGGGCAGGCTCGACAAGGACACCGAGGGCTTCGTTTTCATTACCGACGACGGCGAGACCGCTCACAGGATAACGTCTCCCGCAGGTCATGTGGAAAAGGAATATATCGCCGTTCTCGAACGCCCGGCGGAGGCGGAGTATGTTCCAATGTTTGAAGAGGGACTGGTGATAGACGGGGGGGAAAAATGTCTCCCGGCGGGGCTTATGATGACCGGGGACAGGTTCGTTGTCCGTGTGATCCTGCGGGAAGGGAAATATCACCAAGTCAAGCGCATGTTCAAGGCTGTGGGGAACGGTGTGTCCTCTTTGAAAAGAGTTCGGATAGGGGAGCTTTGGCTTGATGAAAGTCTCAAAACAGGTGAATGTCGTGAAATTTTGCACAATGAAATCGAAAAACTTTGTGCAATACGCCAAAATTTTCCCGATTCAAAAAATTGAATGCACATATCTTCCAAAATTTTTGGATTTTTTGGTTAATTTTTGGACGCGGGCGATATATTGTACAATGAAATGAGTTTGGATTTGTGCAATATCACAGGAAATTTTCGGCAAAGTTCGGAAAATTTTTTGGTTTTAGTCAAAATTAATAAATAACAAATTATAACTTTGGGCATAAATAGACTTGAAATTACTGTCGGTAATTTGTTATTATATATATAGGCCGATATATGGTATTTGTGAAACCGTCATATCCTCGGCATCAATTTATATTAGGGAGGTCCACTTTATAATGGCAAGTTTATCACTAAGATCGATTTATAAGAAGTATCCCGGTGGCGTTGTTGCCGTTTCAGACGTAAACCTTGAGATCAAGGACAAGGAGTTCATTATCCTTGTAGGCCCTTCGGGCTGCGGAAAATCCACTACCCTGCGTATGATCGCGGGTCTGGAGGAAATTTCGGAGGGCGAGCTTTACATCGGCGACCGTCTTGTAAACGACGTTGCCCCCAAGGACAGAGACATCGCAATGGTGTTCCAGAACTACGCTCTGTACCCTCATATGACTGTGTTTGAAAATATGGCGTTCGGTCTGAAACTGCGTAAAGTCCCCAAGGACGAGATCGCAAGAAAGGTTGAAGAGGCTGCGAGAATACTGGATATTTCCCATCTGCTCTCCAGAAAGCCCAAGGCTCTTTCGGGCGGTCAGAGGCAGCGTGTGGCATTGGGTCGTGCTATCGTCCGTGAGCCGCAGGTGTTCCTGCTTGACGAGCCGCTGTCAAACCTTGACGCAAAGCTCCGTGCGCAGATGAGAACGGAGATTTCCAAGCTCCATCAGAAACTGGGTACGACCTTCATTTACGTAACCCACGACCAGACAGAGGCTATGACCATGGGCGACAGGATCGTGGTTATGAAAGACGGATTTGTTCAGCAGGTAGATTCTCCCCAGAATCTGTACACCAGCCCCGTAAACCAGTTTGTAGCGGGCTTTATGGGTTCTCCCCAGATGAACTTTATCGATGCGGTTCTGCGCAAGATAGAGGGCAAGTATACGGTCGAGTTCGGCTCGGAGGACACCAAGACCAGCAGAGGCGTTAAATATTATGTTGAAGTACCCGAATCCAAGATAGACGATCTTGTTCTTTCGGAGTATGTAGACAAGGAAATAGTAATGGGTATCAGGCCGGAGAATATCCACGATGAGGAGATGTTCCTCTCCGCCGCCAAGACGGGTATTATCGAGGCGGAGGTTGAAATTACGGAAATGATGGGCGCAGAGACCTATCTGTATCTCAACTGTGAGGGCATTTCCCTTACAGCAAGAGTAGACCCCCGCTCCACCGCCCGTCCCCAGGACACCATCAAGGTAGCTATCGACCCCAACAAGATACACATCTTCGACAAGGAGACCGAGAAGACGGTTGTAAACTGATAAGTCCTTTCTGCCATGGCGTAAATATAAAAAAATCCCGAACCGGGAGATTCTCGGTTCGGGATTTTTTTATAGGTAATTGCCTATGCAGATTTCAAGGGGCGGGGTTTTGTCACGGAAGATGTGGACGGGAATCTTGTCGTCAAAAGTATATTCCGTTTTAGTTTCCTGCCCGTTTTCCCAAATGTAGACGGTGACGGTGCGGTGTCCCTTTCTTGGGTCGATTATCCAATATTCCCTGACACCGTATTCTTTATACAAATTATATTTTGTATAGTAATCATGGGTAAAATTGGACGGCGAGACAACCTCGATTACCCAGTCCGGTCCGCCCAGATGCCTTTGACCGTCCGAGTTTTCAGGGTGACAGGTAGTGTAAACATCGGGGGCAACGTTATAACCGTCCGCAAGCCTTACCTCGGAGTTTGTATAGGCTCTGCATTTTCCGTTATGTGAACGGACAAAAGCCATTATAGCTCCCCGTATCTCATCTTGTATCCACTGATGCTCCTGACTGGGCGGCGGCGACATATCAACTATATATCCGTTGATAAGCTCACACCGTTCCTCCCCTGTAAGTGCATAGTATTCCTCTTCGGTGCAGCGAATGGGTTCGGGCAATGCCATAAAAATCACTCCTCTTCAATATAGTCGGCTATGCGTATTTCCAAAGGCGGGGTTTTGTCCCGGAAGATGTGGACGGGAATCTTGTCGTCAAAAGTGTATTGGTTCTTTGTTTCCTGCCCGTTTTCCCAGATAAAAACCGTGACTGTTCTTTTTACTTTCCTTGGGTCGATTATCCAGTACTCTTTTACGCCGTATTCTTTATACAAATTATATTTTATATAGTAATCGTTTGTATAATTGGAATGGGAAACAACTTCTATTATCCAATCTGGAGCTCCGCAATGCTTGCGGTTGTCGACTTTGCTTTTGTCGCAGGTAACAAGAATATCCGGTTCAAGGACAGTGCGGTCGTCCAGCTTTACGTCAAGATTCAGATACGGCTTACATTTGCCTTTGTGAGAGTTAATAAAAAGTGATATATCTATAATAAGTCCCCTTATCAAGTCCTGATGAAGAGAACCGGGAGATGACATATCAACGATAAATCCGTCAATAAGCTCGCAATGATCTTCCCCTGTCAGTTCAAAAAAATCATCTGCCGTGTAGTACATTTCTTCGGGTAATGCCATAATATCAGCCTCCTGAAAAATCTCATGCGGAAAAGTTCTGACGTTTCTATTATAAGTATACCACATTCCCCGAGAAATTTCAATAGCACTTTTTAAAAAAACACAGAAATCAATTTTCCGATAAGGCTGTTGTTTTCCCCGCCTACGGCGGGGAAAACAACACGTTAATAAACCGAAAGGGCGCAAAAAATCCCGGCTTCTTTCCCGGGGTGATGTACCGTATAAAAATTTCTCCGTAAACTAAAAAAAGCCAAGGGCGTTTTCGCCGCTTGCCTCCGGTAATGCTATTCTTTTTCTGGTTTGTGTTCACTGTCGGTTTGTTTATGTTCGGTGTTTATGATGAGGGTTATGTATAGGGTTATGTTTATATTTTCGGTCGGTCGGTATGTTGGGGGATATGTCGGGATATGTGTTTTAAAATAATGTCCGCTTCTGCGTTACAGCCGCTCGTCGATTATCCAGTCTATCATGCTCGAAATAAGACGAAGCTGACCTGCGGAGAGTGGGTCGCACTTGGAGGCTATGGCTCGCTTGAGCTGCATGTTGTCGGTGTTTTTTCCCGCCCCAAGAAGAAGAAAGTCCGGGGTAGTGTCCAGGACGTCGCAAAGTTTCATTAGTACCTCTAAGCTGGGGATCGATGACGCACGCTCGATGTTGGACAGGTATTTATCCGAAAGCCCTGCCGCCTCGTTTACATCCGCCTGCTTTAAGCCCAGCTCCCGCCGCCGCATGGCTATCCTGCGCCCAAGCTCATTGTAGTCCATTCTTTTCTCGGTTCGTTTGAGTTCCAATTTTTTCACCTCCTTTCGGGGACGGGAGATCCGGGAACAGCGGGGAAAGGCAAGAAAGCTATCGGAGAACGCCCTTGGAAAACAAATAAAATAAAACCGGAAACTTCCCCTGCCGCCTTTGTACCCTCGTATCTTTCGGACGCAATGGGAATCGGACGACTGTCAGTCGAAATTCACCTTACAGTCCTACTACTATTGTAACCTATTTTTCGGCAAATTGTACAAAATCCAATTGTAAAATTTTCGTGAACCGTATTTTTTCAAAAGCCCCGAAAGCCGTTTAAATAGCTTACTTTTACCATTTTAATACCAAAAGGTGAAAAATCACACCTGCCAAAAAGTGAAAAATCACTTGACAAAATACTTTTTTCGAGTTATAATATGATTAATCACTTTACAGTGAGAATTTGGGTCTGCCCGGATGAGTCCGGGAAAGGGTGAGAAGGGGAGAGGGAAACAAGGCTCGCATAAATGTAGGGACAAAAGAAAAGAAAAAAATGTCCGGAGGAGTTCGGGCGGTGCGCTCGGCAGCAAAACGAACGCAAAACAAGATTACTCAGAAAAGGAGAAAATTACAATGAACAAAAAAAGAACTGTTAAAGGCGTTATTGCGGCAGTGTTGGCGTTGACCCTGGTCGCTGTTCCCGCAGTTCAGAACACGGCTGTTTTCGACGGCACATCGGTGGGTATTGTTGCAAGTGCGGCTAATACGCACAACATTAATATGGCACAGCTTCCGGATACTTTGTCAAGTGCAAGTGTATCTGCTGGCGATACCATTGTTATCAAAGACGGCGGTACTTTGTCGCTCACCTCGAATCTTGTTATTAACAAGGGCGTTACAATTGATTTTGGTAAAGGCAAAATCGTTGGAACAGAGGGAATGACTACAACTAGCAAACAGGCTGTTGTTGTTATTGCCGCTGACGGTGTAACTCTTCAGAACGGTACTATCGACGGCGGCGGCACAGACGAGAACCCAATCAGAATATACACTTTGGGCATAGGAGCTAATATGACCGGAGACCCTAGCAAAACTGCAACTCTTAAGGACATGACAATTGTCGGCGCAACAGGCACGCCTAATCCTAACGGCACTACATCTCACAGTATTCTTGAAACCGCATATAACTTGGTTCTTGACAACTGCATTGTTGAAAATAAGTCAACATGCGATGGTGCGGCGGCGGCATTGAAAACCGAAGAGAGTATGGTTGTAAATGTTAAAAACGGTACACAGATAAAGGGTACAAGCCTTGGTATAAGCACATGGGCTGACCAAATTATTATTGAGGGCGGTTCTTCCGTTACGGCAAAGAACGCTTTATCCATTAATTCCGATTCCGCTGACCAAGGCATTGTTAATGTTAAGGACGCAACTGTAGACGGGCAGGTGCAGTTCTATTCGACAGGAACACATGACAGTGAAACAATCGGCGGCATAGATGTAACTGACGGCGGGCTTATAATTTCCGATGACGCAGTTATGAAAAACTTTGCCGTAAATTCCTCCGGCAGTGCGGCAGCTGCTGTTAAAGGCTTAGCAACATTCTCGATTTCCGACAAAGCCGATATTACAGTAGCCAAGGATTTCGATACTTCCGCTTATACGAAACTCGAAACTGCACTTGATACTGCAGGTGTTGGCATTGCTCCCGACGGTAAAGTAAAGCCTGTTGCAGACGCTTCCAAGGAAATACTTGACGAGGCGGAGAAGATAGCCATTGAGTTCTTGGCTACATACAATCCGTTGCTTAATACGACAAAGACACAGATTGAAGCCGCTATAAATAGCAAGATAGCGGAAGTGGCTACCGCAGACGGTACTGCAAACCGTTTGGATGGCGTAACTGCTGATGTTACCGTTATCGGTACTCCTGTTGATTCGACTACCGAGGCAGACGGAACATATTCCGTAAGCGTTCAGCTTAAGTATGACGGTACATCTCCCGCAACTGTCAGACCTCTCAATGAGGGCAACAAGATAGACCTTACTATTGAGCGGAAGCTGACAAATGATGAGGTTCTCGAAAAGCTCAAAGAAAGCATTACGGCTGCTATTGAAGAACTTGAAGATGGCGGAAATATCGGCAACAGTGTGACGGCAGGTACGTCTTCGAGCGATTCAAACAGCATTTGGAAAGCTATCGCCGAGAAGATGTCAGAGAACGGAATTGATAAGAGTGTAGCCGATGTTGACGGTGTTACGGTTACTACCGAGGCGGCAACCGCTGATACCGCAGGCAAACATTCCGTTACCGTTTCTATCAAGACATCAAGCGACGGCAAAGCAGTTACAGACCCTGCTAAATCTTGGTCTACAGGCATTGAATCCGTTACCGCCGATATGAAAATCAAATCCGGTAATGATAGAATTGCTGAGGTTGAGGCTGACATTCTTGCGGCTGTTAATGCAGCTATGGATAAAGCCGAGAAAGACGGCATTGCTACACAGGCTAACTCAGACCTTTCAGATGCTATAGACGAAATTCTGACAGCGGCAAATAATGGCGTAGATGTATCTAACAAATCCATTACCTATACCCCCGGTGATCCCACAGCAGACCCTGCTACAGATACTACAATTGCATCTAATGTAGTATTAACACATACAATCGGTTCTGTAACAAAGCCTGTCGGCGAGACCCGCACGGTTGCCTCCGATGTTGACAAACTTGCAGAGGCTTTAGAGGCTGTTCAGGCGGCTCTCGATAGCCTTACCGTAACCAACGACACCACAAACGAAGATGTTCAGGAAATCGTTGACGAGGCTATCAAGGACATTATCGGCGCAACTGCGACAGCTACCGTAAGCATTACCAAAGAGGCTGACGAGGAGAATACAGGTCTGGCGGCTGTAAGCGCAACGGTTACAGTGCGCAGTGAACCCGCACAGACAGTTAGTGTGGCTAAGGAGATTGCCAAAACACCTCACGTTATGACCGATGCCGAAAAGGCTGCTGCTGTTAAGGCGGCTGTTGATGAGGCTCTGGGTAAGCTTACCGTGACCAACGACACCACAAAGGCAGATATTCAGGCGGCTGTTAACGCTGCTGTTGCCGGAACGGGCATTGAGGGCGTTACGACAGAAGTAAAATATGTACCTACAAAGGCTACGGAAGAGGCGGCAGGCTCTGCAACCGCAACGGTGGATATTACAGTAGGCTCTGCAACGGCAAAGTCTTCCATGGATTATACAATTGCCAAGCTCACACCGAGCAAGCCTGATGACAAAGACCCCGATGATAACAAACCCGGCGATGACAACAAGCCCGGCGATGACAACAAGCCCGGTGATGATAACAAGCCCGGCAATGATGACAAGCCTACCGTTGACAACGACAAGGTTCTTGCCGATGCGGTAGCGGCTGTTACAGGCGACAGTGCTTGGTGGGTAAATGCTTCACAGGATTGGATAAGCCAGGACGGCATTGAAAATTCTTACAACTCTATCAAGGACTGGATCACACCTTCTCTCCCCGCAGGAGCAGAAATAACCAATGTTAAGGGCGAGGTCAAGAACGCCGAGACCGGAGAGGCTCTCTTCACCGTGACCATAAAGGCAGGGGACAAGACACAGGACGTTTCCTTCACAATGTTCATCGAGCAGAAGGCTCCCGCAGTTACTCCCGTTGCTGCCTACTACAGCGTATCTCTGGCAGGAGATTATGTGGGCAGCGGTGTTACCGTATCAAGCTCCCGCAATACCGCAGGAACGACAGTTACGGTAAATGTACCCGTTGGCTACAGCGTTGATGTTGTTAGCGGCAACAACCGCATAACAACCATCTCCGACGGCAAGGGCACATTCACAATGCCTTCCGCAAACGTGACTTTGAGAGTTTCCAACTATATCGGTGCGCTCTCTTCCGGTTACAAGAACGCATACATCTATTCCTATGACAGCTCCATGAACCACATCAAGACCAACTCCGTAAGAGGCGGCATGACTGCTCCGGAGGGCGAGGTCACGGTTAAACTGGGCTCGGAGTATGCGGGCAAGACAGTTACCCTCTACAACGGCAGGAAGTCCACATCTTCCAAGGTAGACGAGGCTACTCTCGACTCCAAGGGACAGGCAACCTTCACCGTTAAGAGCGGCAAGAACTACACTTGCGTGGTTGACTGATTGATTTAAGATTTTATCTACTATTCGTATAGCGTTACTCACCCCCCGGTAGTCTGCACCTGCCGGGGGGAAATTTTTTAGAGGTTAGAAGTTAGACGTAAGAGGTTAGAAGATAAATGCCGGGAAAAAATTTTGCAATGATTGTTTAAGCCGTTCCCCGCCGTAAGGCGGGGGAATGGCTTTTAAAAAAAGAAAATTTTTTTGGGGTTGAATTTTTTGGGGGAATGTGGTATACTTATGGAGAGGAGATGATTTTATGGCATTGCCAATGGAAGAACACTGCACGGCAGCGGAATTTTACGCATTGACCGAGGGCAGGCACTGTGAGCTTACGGACGGTTATATTTCCGAGCTTTCTTCGCCGAGCTTAACTCATCAGAGAATTTCCGCAAGGCTTCATGCGGGCATTGTGGATTTTATTGAGGCTCAAAATGGGAAATGTGAGGCGTTGGCAGCGTTCAATGTGGAACTGAACGACCGCACGATATTTGAGCCGGATATTATTGTTGCCTGTGACCCGAATAAGCTGACGGAAAAAAAGCATATCGGCGCACCCGACTGGGTTATTGAGATAGTTTCCCCGGACAGCGTGGCAAAAGATTACCGCAGGAAAATGACACTGTACCATGACAGCGGCGTGCGTGAATACTGGATAATCGACCCTCGTGTATTTGTAACCACCGTTTATGTCTGGGACGGAGATTTAGAGGCGACAGACATTTATGCTTTTGCTCAAAAGATACCTGTTTATATTTTCAAAGACAAGACCCCGCCACTGGAAATTTGTGTGGGGAATTATCTGTAATAGGGAGATGATTTTATGGCATTGCCAATGGAAAAGCGTTACACGGAAGAGGAATATTACAAGTATACCGGCGAGAACAGGTGCGAGCTGATAGACGGGTATATTGTTGACCTGTCGTCGCCAAGTCCCGTTCATCAGAAAATTCTGGGCAAGATTGACAGGCAGATAGGCAATTTCATTGATTCACATCATGGAAAATGCGAGCCTTATATTACCACAAATGTAAAACTCGATGCGCATACTATAGTTGAACCGGACTTGTTCGTGACCTGCGACCCGAATAATTTTGACGAAAGGCAGTATAACGGCGCACCCGACTGGGTTATTGAGATAGTCTCCAAATCCAATCCATCTTGGGATTACTGCCATAAGCTCGACCTGTACAAAGAAAACGGCGTGCGGGAATACTGGATAGTCGACCCTCGTGTATTCGTAACCACCGTTCACATATGGGACGGAGATTACAGATTCAGTGACGCTTATTCTTTTGCTCAAAAGATACCCGTCCACATTTTCAAGGACAAGACCCCGCCTTTGGAAATTTGCATAGGCGATTATTTAAAGGACATAGACGAATAAAGCCGCCGGACGCCGCATATAATTTACCGAAAGTTCGGGAAAGGATATGCGGATATGTACTTCAAGAGAGAGGCTTTTTGGGCAGTAATGCTGACGGCGGCGTTATTTATGCTGACGGCTTATTTTTCGGGGGATGGGGCGGTGAAAGCAACGCAGGCAGACATGGGGGAGGAGGTTTTTCTCCCGGTGATAATGTATCACAGCGTTCTCAAAGACCCCGGACGGACGGGGGAATATGTGATAACGCCGGATTCGCTGGAGAGCGACCTTATATATCTCAAGAAAAATGGGTACACGGCGGTAAGCGGGGCGGAGGTGTTTGCCTTTGTGAACAGGGGTGAGCCGCTCCCTCAAAAGCCGGTGATGATAACCTTTGACGACGGTCATCTGAACAATCTCACCTATGCCGGGCCGCTTATGGAAAAATACGGCTTCAAATGCACCGTCAGTACCGTGGGGGCGTTTACGGTGCAGGCAGAAAAAGAGAACGACCCGAACCCTTATTATGCGTATCTTACGGGGGAGGATATACGGGAGATGGCGGCAAGCGGGCTTTTCGAGATAGGCTGCCACACGTACAATCTCCACAGCGTGAACGGGCGGCGGGGGGCGGAAAAAAACCCCGGCGAAGATGCGGGCGGATATGCCGATATGCTGGTGGAAGATGTAAAGAAATGGCGGGAGGTCACCGGGTGCGGGAGCGGTGTGTGCGTGTATGCGTTTCCGTATGGGTATTGCTCGGAGGAGAGTTTCGGAGTGTTGAACGGTGAGGGGTTCACGGTGTTTCTCACATGCAGGGAGGCGGGGAATTATATAAGTTACAGCGGGGCGGATTTTGTTAAAATTGACCGATACAACCGCTCCGGACTTGTGCAAACCGACAAATTCATGGAAGATATTGGAATTTAACGAAAAGTTAATTGACAAAACTTTACCGTTGTGGTATATTTATAAATGAAAAAATCAAAACATTGCAAGGACAAGTGAACAAGGAGCGGAAGTAAATTCTTGCTTCTTGCCTCTAGTGCGAGCTTGCTCGCACATCTCTTGCATCTAATAGGAGGAAACTAAAATGAAGAAGTTTGTATGTTCCGTATGCGGCTATGTTTACGAGGGAGACAGTGCGCCGGAGAAATGTCCCCAGTGCAATGCGCCCGCTTCCAAGTTTACCGAGGCTGCAAGCGGCGAGGGCTTGAAGTTTGCCTGCGAGCATATTGTGGGCATTGCCAAAGATGTTGAGGACAAGGAGATAATCGAGGGTCTCAACCAGAACTTTATGGGCGAATGCACCGAGGTTGGAATGTATCTTGCCATGTCAAGGGTGGCTGACAGGGAGGGTTACCCGGAGGTAGCCGAGGCTTACAAGCGGATAGCTTACGAAGAGGCAGAGCATGCGGCGAAGTTTGCGGAGCTGTTGGGTGACGTTGTTACCGACTCCACCAAGAAAAACCTTGAAATGCGTGTAATGGCGGAGCATGGTGCGACCCAGGGCAAGCTTGACCTTGCCACAAAGGCAAAACAGCTTAATCTTGACGCCATTCACGACACCGTTCACGAGATGGCAAAAGACGAGGCTCGCCACGGCAAGGCTTTCGAGGGCTTGCTGAACAGGTATTTTAAGTGAGATTTGGCTTTGGCTGAATGATATGAGTTCCCCCTGCTTTCGGAGTGGAGGCAGGGGGAATTTTTGGGGGTAATGCTTTGATTTATCGGTAGTTGTTAGCGACATGCGCCCTGACGGGCGGCGGCATGCTGTGTGCGACATTCGTCACACACGCTATGCCGCACCGCCGCCCAATTGGTGACTTTATCGGTCAATGTAACATACGATGTTTGTGCGTGAGTTTGTCGTTTCATTTTTCCGGTCGGGCGGCGGTTCTGAAATGCGTTCATTTGCAACGCTATGTTAGTTACAGCGGCTTACGCCGTCGGGGCTCTGCCCCGAACCCCGCAAGGGCTCCGCCCCTTGACCCCGCCGGGGGTGACATCCCCCGGACCCCCCAACGTGGAGTTAGTGCTCGTGTAGTGCTTTTATTAATATATTTTCGTTAATTATCTATGGCTCTGGAAAGCGTTATTGCCAATATGTCCTCTGATGCGTTGTTTTTCATATAGTAATTGGTGGTCTCCACGGGGCGATATATGCCGTCGTCTCCCAACTGACGTGTAACTACCGCTCTCTCCCGCTGTCCGTTCTCATAGGCGTTTATCTGGTCGTTTACGTCAAAGGTATCTATAAAAAGCTGTTTGTCCTCCGGGTGCATGGTGGACGCTCCGTGCATAATAAGCTCGGTATACACTCCCGTTGAGGGACAGGAGCGGGTGGAGAACTGCTCATACGCCATCATATAAAAGCTGTTGCGGCTGAGATTCGACAGTATCACAAGGGGGAATTGTTTGAAGACGGCGTTTAAGAGCAGCTGTGTTGCGCTGGCGGGGGGGAGTGTCAGCAAGATGTCCTCTGTTTCGGGGGCGGAATCGGCTGCTTTCAAAGCCTCCCGGAAATCTTCCTCCGGCATTGGCTTGGCAAAGAGGAAGCCTTGTATCAGCTCGCAGCCACATGTTCGCAGGAATCCCAGCTGTTCCTTGGTTTCCACGCCTTCTGCCACGGTGATAAGGTTAAGGCGGTGGGCAAAGTCGAATATGCTTTCAAGGACTATACGTTCCTTTTCGTCCTCGCAGTTGCCGTCGATAAGGGATTTATCGATTTTCAGCACGGATGCGGGGACATCTTTTACGAAGTTAAGGGAGGAAAGTCCGCTGCCGAAGTCATCTATGGAGATATCGAAGCCTTCGTCCTTTATGGAGCGGACGAATTTGATTATATCAACGCCGTCAAACGCCAATGCGGACTCGGTTATCTCTATTTCGATAAGGCGGCGGGGGACGCTGAAGCTGTCGACGGTTTCCCCCAGTTTCTTTGCAAAGCCTTCTTCCTTTGCGTGACAGCGGGAGAAGTTGACCGAGACCGTGACAACATGTCTCCCCGCCTTTATCTCCTCGGACAGAAATGCGCATGTTTCCCGCAGCATATACCAGTCCACCTCGGAGATGAACCCCAGTTCCTCCAGCAATGGGATAAACATTCCCGGGGAGATCATCACCCCGTCTGACATTATCCATCTTGCCAGAGCTTCCGCTCCTTGTATTTTGCCGTTTACGGCGTTGTGTTTAGGCTGATAGAATACTTTCAGCTCTTTATTTTCCATTGCTTTTTTCATAAGCTCTCGGACGTTGCTTTTATTGATATCGAGGTGCATGGGTATTGCTCCTTTCGCCTGTTATTTTAGAATTAATGCTATTTACATTATACAGCAATTTACATAATTTGTCAACAGAATGCGGTGTTTTTATTGTCAAGTTTATGCAATATGCAATACAGTGGGTGGAATTTTTGTGCAACTCAACAAAAATTGCTGATATTCGATAAAATTTGCGTTAAGCCATTGACAAATAAAAATGTATGTGATATAATTATATTATAGGATTTTGATTGCGCCGAGCTAATATTGTTCGGTTACGGCAGGGTGTTATGTGCGCTGCGGAAATGCACGGTCGGAATTGAGTTGTTTTGTGTCTGCTTGTTTGATTATATTTCTTGAGATGATTTTTTTGAAGTACTCGACTGTTTTTTCCGGGGGAATGTTTATATCCCCCATGAGCCAGCTTTCCATAAAGCCGCCCAGGGCGAGGGAATAGAATTTTATGTAGAACTCGTGTTCGTCGGTGGCGGTGTTGAGAATGGCGTCGGGAACGTTTGTTATCCCGGTGCTGTCGGCGATCTTGCGGATAAGCCGTTCGATATCCCCGGTAAGGATATTGC
>JAMOZU010000349.1 GCA_023667745.1 Ruminococcus sp. | reverse complement strand
TATAATCGGCATATCCGTCCAAGAAAACTGCCTCCCACTGCCTTTCAAGGGACTTATCGGGGCATTCCGTCCAGTCGTAACAGCTGTATTTTACCGCATATCTGGCTATGTCCCGCATATCCTGCTCATGGAGCGACAGGAAATTCTCCCGCCTTGCCTCAACATTCGTCTGCTCCGCCAGATATACCCTGTAATACTCGTGTTCATACCGCTTGTTGTACGCCCCGTTGTAAATATCCGAGCAGCAGCAAGCCGCCGTCACCACAGCCGCCGCCGACAATATCCCCATAACAAGCCTGTCCGTCAGCGAGGGCAGCTTATTCCGCTTTTCAAGACTCCTTAATATCATCTCCCCGATAATAAGAAAAGGCAGCCCGAAAATAAACGCCCCTATCAGCGGATAGCAGAGCAGATTGTCCGCCGTGCTCATCATGTCCGCAAGCCAATTGTAAACGCTTATGAAATTTCCGCCGTAAACAACTGCCAATGCGGGCAACAAAGCCCCCGCTGTCAGCAACAGGAAATCCTTTTCCCGCCGCAGTATATTCCCGATTTTCTCCGTAATACTTTTGAGACCTTTGCCTATCCCGTCAGCCGCACCGGGCAGGACTATTTCGGCGGAAAGCACGGAATATTCCTTTTCCAGTTCACGCAACGTCTCCCTGATCTTACGGTCGGCCTTTCCCAATTCCTTACGGCTCTTGTAAACTATATCAGCCCCGCTCACAGCCCCAACGGACCCAACGGACACGCCTGCTTCGCCTATCGGACTTGCCGTGACAAGCTCTCTATGGGCGGCATTTTCCCCGTGCATACCTTCCCCGGTGGACATTCTATCGGACGTTTCCGTCATAGTCTCCGTATTTGCCCAACCATGCAGCATTATCCCTATGGGGATAAGGAAAAGCCACCCGAACCCGAAACCGTCGATAAACAGGTCTTCTATAATCCTGAACATCCCGTAGAATCCCAGTATAATGCCTTCGGAAAAGCTGTCTGCCATTACAAAGCCGCTTACGGCAACGATCAGCGCAAGCAGCAGCGGCAGCAGGATAAACTTCCGCTTTGTCCTTGTCCCCGCCAAAAAATATCCCGCCCTGCGTAGCGTTCTTACAAAGCCGTAGCCTTTCCCTTTCCACCGTCTGCTTAAACTTTCCAGCCTCGGCAGCGGCTCGTCCGAGCATACTGTAACGCACCCCAGCCCCCTTGTCAGCTCCGCCAAGATCATCATTTTCCCTTTTGTGTAGCTGACGCTTTCCACGTCCTTGCCGTAGCTTTTCCTTTCCCCCTGCGCATATCCGGGGCAGTATCTTTTTATATTCCTGCAAATGCTGTTAAAATCCCCATCCGAGGGGTCATTGCCGAAAACATATGTATACATGTGTAAAAAACCCCTTTCGGAAGTAAGATGCAAGAAGCAAGAAAAAATACCGCTTCTTTATCAAATTGAATTTTGTATAAAACTTTGCATTGTGAAAATGTATAATTTTCCCTATATTAACATTATAACAGATATTTCCACACTTGTCAATAGCTTTATGCAAATTAAATTGAGCCATTTTTATTTTCGGCTTTTTGTACAATATATCTATTGAAATTTTGTAAATTTGTAACAGATGCACAGCGATTTTCAAAATCCCTTATGTTTATACAATATCCATATTTCACCTGCTGAAATTTAACATTATTATGATATAATAAAATTAATATTGCGAAGATATATGCTGTTATCCGCAGCTCCGATAAGTAACAGCTAATAGTTGACAGCGGTTTTGCCGCCTTTGAAAAAAGACTTTAAATCAGCAATTCCCGTTATGCCGGGCGGTTTTCCCCGTCTGCGGCGTGGGAAAAGCCTTGAATAAGCAATTATCCCATCTCTTACTCAAAATTGAAGGGTGATGAACATGAAAAAGACAAAGCCGAATTTTTGCGGGTTATCCGTGATCGCAGTAATTGCCGCAATGATTTTCACGGGGGCGGTATCCGTTAATGCAGGAGCAGAGGAATACCCCCTTGTCCGTACGCTTTTCAACGAAAGGAACGGACTGCCTACGGGAGAGGCAAACGATGTCCTGCAAACCTCCGACGGCTATATCTGGATAGGCAGTTACGGCGGACTTATCCGCTACGACGGCAGGGAGTTCCGCAATTACAGCTCCGAGGGGCTTTTGCCCTCCTCTTCCGTGCGCATGCTGTATGAGGACAGCAAGGGGCGGCTTTGGATAGGCACTAACGATGCGGGAGTGTTCATTCTCGAAAATGATACGCTTATCAAACCTCAAGGACAGCCCGCCGACAGTTTCCTTTGCGTAAGAGGTTTTGCCGAGGGGGCGGACGGCACCGTATATGCCTGCTCCAATTCGGGGGCTGCCGGGATAACCGACGGCGTTATGACCGTCTACACAGTCCCCGCCCTTGAGGGGAAGACGGTCTATTCACTGGGAGTCGATCCCTACGACAGACTCTGGTGCGCCGACAGCGGCGGCGGGTGCGTTGTCCTCAAAGACGGCGAAGAGGTCTGCACTGTCGGGGCGGACAGGTGGTTTCCCGCGGGGGAGACGGTCTACAGCCTTACAAGCACCGCCGACGGCTCGATATATCTTGGCGGCTCGGAAAATCACATCGCCCGCCTGACCTTTTCCGGCGAGGGTTTTGCCGAAAGCGGCATTTCAGCTAATATCATCACCCTTGAAAAAGTCTCCGTGATAAACAGCTTGCGGGAGACAAGCGGCGGCACTGTGGCGGTCTCCGGGCTTCACGGATTTGCAGAGGTCACCGGAGACAAGGTCATACGGGAAATAGCCGAGGAAGAGGGAGCGGCAAGCCTTAACAGTGCCTGCATTGACTATGAGGGCAGTTTGTGGCTGGCTTCCACCGCTTCCGGCGTTGTCCGCTTTACCGAGGGCTGCTTTGAGCCTTTCTGCGAAGAGGAACTGGCGGGACTTGCCGTAAACGCCGCTGCCGTAGCCGATGATAAAGGTTACATAGGGCTTGACAGCGGTCTGCTGATAACGGGGGGAAGTCTCAGCGAAAGCGAAAGGG
>JAMOZU010000348.1 GCA_023667745.1 Ruminococcus sp. | reverse complement strand
CGGTCATAAGGATCGATAATAAAATTTTTTTTTGAAAGGAGGTTTGTATGGAAAAATACGATATTTACTGCTACGGCATGATAACAAGGACGTTTGCGTTTGTAACGGAAAAATTCCCCGTCCCCGATGAGTATATGGAAATATCCCGCCGCTGGGACTATTTCGGCGGCGAAACGGGAACGTGCGCTGCTGTGCTGTCCTCTCTGGGAGCGTCGGTGAAAATGGACGGCGTTCATATCGGCGGCAGGTTCAAAGAGGACTTCTGCGGTTTTTTCCGGGACAAGTCCGTTGACATAAGTTCGGTAACATTTGACAGCGGCTTTGAGGGACTGTCCGACTATGTTATCATCACAGGTGACAAGCGCACACCTTTGGGAAGCTACGGGCATTTTTACGAACAGGCTTACAAAAGCGGCGTTCTCCGATGGAACATCCCGAAAGAAAGCGATATTGCCCGGTGTACCGCTGCTGCTGTAGACCCTTTTTTCGGCAAAGAATCGGAGCTTGCGGCGGAATACTGCGTTAAACACGGTAAGCCCTATGTTACCATTGACTGCACATACGACAGCTTTATTCACAAAAATGCGGCTGTGACGGTCATTTCCGGTGAGAGCATAAAAAGCACCTATTCCGATAAAAGCCCCGCCGAGCTGCTGCCGCTGTATTTGGGCAATTCAAAGGGACTGACGATAATCACCAATGGCGGTGGCGAGTTTATTTACGGCAGAGGGGATTTTTACGGCAGCATGAAGCCTTACAAAGTGAATGCGGTAAGCACCTTGGGTGCGGGCGATACCTTCAAAGCGGGCTGTGTTTACGGGTTGCTCAAAGGTATGCCCGACAGAGAGCTTGCCGATTTTGCGGCAGCATGCGCAGGTCTTGCGGTGTCCGTATGTCCTCTTCATGAAAATCTGCCGACGTTTGAAGAAGTTCAAAAATTTCGGGAAACAAGGGAAACGAAAGTTCTTTGAATTTCTGTCCCGCAAATATTAACAAAGAGTTAAATTTTCCAAACCCCTTGCAAAAACTGTATAAAAATGATATACTGTAAAGTAAGATGTGTATGCAGTTTACACAAAATATCAAAATCAAAGTTAAAAGGAGTGCTTCAACCCAATGAATTACGGACATTTCGACCTTGAAAACAAGGAATACGTTATCACAAGACCCGACACCCCCGCCCCTTGGGCGAACTACTTGGGAGACCCGGAATACGGCGCAATCATCTCCAACAACGCAGGCGGCTACAGCTTTGTAAAATCCGGAGCCAACGGCAGAATTATCCGCTACCGTTTCAACTCCAACATCGGTCTGCCGGGCAGATACGTTTACATAAGGGACAACGCCGACGGCGACTACTGGTCCGCTTCATGGCAGCCTGTGGGCAAGCCTTTGGATAAATACAAGAGCGTATGCCGCCATGGTACGGCGTATACGGTAATGTCCGCAGAATATGCGGGGATAAAGTCGGAGGTCACATATTATGTGCCTTTGGGCAAGACCTACGAGGTATGGAACGCCAAAATAACCAACGCTTCGGACAAGCCCCGCAAACTTTCCGTTTATGGTTTCTGCGAGTTCACCTCGGAAAACAACTACGAGCAGGATCAGATAAATCTCCAGTACACCCAGTTCATCACCCAGACCACCTTTGAGGGCAACAAGATACTCCAGCACATCAACATCAACAGCGGCAAGGACAGCAAGGGGTCAAACCACCGTGAGCGTTTCCTGGGGCTTGCAGGCGGCAAGGTGACAGCTTACAACGGCTCTCTCGATAACTTTATCGGCGCATACAGGGATTACGGCAACCCCATAGCCGTTGAAAGCGGAAAGTGCGACAATGTCCTTAACTACAATGCCAATGCCTGCGGCGCACTTCAGACGGAAATTGAACTTGCTCCGGGGGAAACAAAGGTGCTTACCTATGTTCTGGGTCAGCGGTGCAATGATGAGGCTAATGAGATACTTGCTCTCTATGAGGATTCCTCAAGAGCGGACAAGGAAGTAAACGAGCTTATCGCCCACTGGCATGAGATACTGGACAGATTCAGCATAAACACCCCTTCCGAGGCGTTCAACAATATGGTGAACGTATGGAACGCTTACCAGTGCTTTATTACCTTCATCTGGTCGAGAGCCGCTTCCTTCGTATACTGCGGACTTCGCAACGGCTACGGCTACAGAGACACCGTTCAGGATATTCAGGGCATAATCCACCTTGCTCCGGAAACTGCCGCAGAAAAGATACGCTTTATGCTTTCGGCGCAGGTGGATAACGGCGCAGGTTTGCCTCTTGTTAAATTCGACCACAACGCAGGGCATGAGACCTGCCCTGACGAAAACGACGAAAATTCAGTTTACGCCAAGGAAACAGGACACCCCTCCTATCGTGCGGACGATGCACTGTGGCTTTTCCCCACTATCGTCAAGTATATCGGCGAAAGCGGCAACAAGGCATTCCTTGACGAGGTTATCGTATACTCCAACGGCGGCGAGGGTACTGTTTACGACCACTTAAAGAGAGCCATCAACTTCTCCATGACCCATCTGGGCGACCACCATATGCCCGCAGGACTTCACGCTGACTGGAACGACTGCCTGAGAATGGGCAAAAAGGGCGAGTCCACATTCGTTGCATTCCAGCTGTATTACGCCATGACTATCCTTAAAGGCTATGCCGAGGAAAGAAACGACAGCGAGTATGTGGAATACCTTAACAAGGTTCAGGGCGAACTGGGCGATTCTCTTGCAAAATGCTGGGACGAGGACAGATTTATCAGAGGGATACGCGAGGACGGCGTTGTGGTTGGCGCAAAGAAGGATCCGGAGGCAAATATGTGGCTCAATCCCCAGTCGTGGGCGGTTATTTCCGGCTTTGCGACCCCCGAACAGGGCGAGACCGCCATGCAGAGCGTGTTCGACATTCTCAACACCCCCTACGGCGTAAAGCTCCTTGAACCCCCTTATGTGGACAACTTCTTTGACGGTGCGCTTATGCACATCTACAACCCGGACACCAAGCAAAACGGCGGTATCTTCTCCCAGACCCA
>JAMOZU010000347.1 GCA_023667745.1 Ruminococcus sp. | reverse complement strand
ACGGCAGGGGAGATTTACTTTATTTATTCCGACTGTATTACAGCCTTGCAAACTTATACCTTTGCACCCCCGCATTTATCCTACATTAATATCATAACACAAATTTTCTTTTCTGTCAATAGCTTTACGCAAATTTATTTGACGTTTACGCGTTTTCTCTCTTTTGCATAAAAATATGTTTATATTTTATGCAAGCTGCACAGTTGTGAATTGTTTGAGTAGGGGCGTGTTTTTCCGCCGCATTCGGGGAAAACACACGTTAATAAACCAAAATTGATTTTCGTGAAAAATTTTCAAAACCGCTTGACAAACCCTACCGAATGGTGTATAATAATAACGGAAGCCGAAGGGCTTTAAATGTTTTGTTGATTGTACATTTTAGAGGCGCTCACCGCCTATGGGTCTCAAAGGGAAGAGATGTGTAATTCTTAACGGAAATACACTGTATTTTCACGGCGTAAAAATACGTCCGATAACCGGCGCTCACCGCCGATAAGGGGCAGCAACGTGTAATACCTTGCGGCATTACACCCGATAACCGACGCTCACCGTCGCAACAGGGAAGACTGCAAACAATCAAACGCCGACGGGGAGAGCCTTTTGGCTTCTCCCCATATTTATTTACGGAGAAAAAAATGGAGATTTATTTTTATTACATCAAAAACGAATACATAGAGTATCTGAAAAAAATTGAAAAAAGCCGGGAGGGATATACCTGCGTTCCCAACGTCGGTTACAGGACTTCCGACAAGTTCATGTTCGGAGCGGTAATGGAAATAAACGGCATGAAATATTATGTTCCCGTTTCCTCATACAGCAAGAACATGCAGGACGTTATTCTCATAAGGGATAAAAAGGATAAAACGAAAATACTGGGTTCTCTGCGGTTTGCGTATATGATACCTGTTCCCCGTCCCTGTCTTGTCAGGCTCGATCCCAACACCGTAAAAAATCAGCGCAGTAAAATTCACATAACCAAGGAATTAGCCTTTTGCAGGCGAGAGCGGGACAAAATTTTCAAACAGGCTCGGAATACCTATTACAGGGTGACAACCAAAGCCAACCCGCTGCTTGTAAAAAATTCCTGCGATTTTAAAACCCTTGAACAGGCTTACATGGAATATTGCAGAGAGAATAATATTCCTGTTGCATTAGAAGAACGCCGATTTTAAATCGCTTTTTCTGATCGGCGTATGTTACAAGCCTTTATATCAGGCGGTCTTTTCCCCGCCGTAGGCGGGGAAAAGACCTTAAATCGGTACTTCATTAAATTTTAACAAATAAACGAAAGGAATCACAAACCATGGAAATATCGGCGGCAAGCAATCTGATAGCCTATACGGGCAGAGTCGACAAAAGGGGAGAGGGAGTGGGCTTTTACTATGCCTCTTCACAGGCGGAGGTGAAATTCAGGGGGACGGAAATTTATGCGACCGTCAATATGAACTCGGTCTGGGGCAGCATTGCCTTGGGTTATGTCATCGACGGCAGAGAGGGGAAAGTCCCAGTCCATAAGTACAACGACGGCAAGGAGATAAAATATCAGCTTGCCAATTCACTCGAAGAGGACAAGGAACACACGCTGATACTTTTCAAGCGGCAGGCAGCTAACCACAGTTTCACCCTTGTTTCCTTCGAGTGTAACGGCGAATTTATGCAGCCCGACCCCCGACCTGCGTTAAAACTGGAATTTTACGGGGACAGCGTTTGTGCAGGAGAGGTCAGCGAAGCGGAGGACTTTGCCGGACGGTGTGACCCCGCCTCCCATGACGGCGCATATGACAACAGCTACCATAGCTACACCTGGCGCACCGCCCGCCTTCTGGGGGCGCAGTTCCACAATATCGCCCAGGGGGGCATTGCCGTGTTTGACGACACAGGCTGGTTTCACGCTCCCAAGATGATAGGCATGGAATCGGTTTACGACAAGCTCTGTTATTTCCCGGAGGGGGGCGAGATAACCCGGTGGGATTTTTCGAGGTATACCCCCGATATAGTGGTTTTCGCCTTAGGGCAGAACGACCAGCACAACGGCATCACCGGCAAAGATGATGTCAACATTTACAACCCCGACACCCGCACCCACTGGAAAGAGGGCTACAAAAAACTTGCCCGCAGCGTCCACTCCCATTACGGCGGCGGCACAAAATACATTTTCCTTACCACCCTTTTAATGCACGACCCGGAATGGGACAGAGCCATTGACGAGATAACCGCCGAGCTGAACGCCGAGGGGCAGAAATGCTATCACTTTATGTTCAAGCGAAACGGTGCGGCTACTCCCGGTCACCCTCGGATATCCGAGCATAAGGAAATGGCGGAGGAGCTGTCGGAGTTTATAAAAAACAATCTGCTGTAACAGGGAGAGATATATGCAGTCAATATACGCTTTTGATTTCGGGATTCTGGACTTTATCAGGGAAAATATCGCCAGCCCCTTTCTGGACGGCATTTTGAGCATATTCACCCACGCCGGAGACAGCGGAGCGGTATGGATAGCCATAGCCCTTGTCCTTATGCTGATACCCTCAAAGGAACTGCGGCGGACGGGCTTTATGATGGCGGCTATGCTGATAATGGTTCTGCTGATAAATGATGTTTTCCTGAAACACCTTATCGCCCGCCCCCGCCCCTTTGTAATGCGCCCGGAAACGGAACTGTTCATACCGCCGCCGTCGGGATATTCCTTTCCTTCCGGTCATTCCTGCTCATCTTTCGGCAGTGCGGCGGTAATAGGCGGCAGGACAAAGAAAAAATCCGTAAGAATAGCCGTGTGGACGGCGGCGGCGATAATAGCCCTGTCACGTCTGTATTTTTACGTCCACTATCCCACGGACGTTATCGTGGGGAGCTTGCTGGGGATATTGTACGGAGTTATATGCGTAAAAGCGGGGGAAAAGATAACAGCGGGCAGGGAAAACGCTTCGGAAAATGGGGGACGGTGACAAACAGCGGAAACGGAACAAAAAATGCCTGACATTCAAAATCGGCTTGCGGATATTAAAAAAAGGGAAGAAAGCTGAAAGACGTGTTTCCCGACCTTACAGTTTAAGACGTTTTA
>JAMOZU010000346.1 GCA_023667745.1 Ruminococcus sp. | reverse complement strand
AGCAGCAGCAGACACACCGCCGAGCCGCCGTTTGCGGATAAGGGCAATAACACTCCGCAAACTTTCGTTCCCATGCGCATATATTTCACCGCCGTCATGTCTGTCATCAGAACTCCCGCCGCCGCCAAAAGGCAGAATAGCGCAATGGCGCAGTAGCCCAATTTTGCCGCTCCGATGTCGGTAAACCCGGCGGCTTTCAGGTAGACGAACGCCCCCGACCCCATAAAAAGAGTCATCAGAGCCTTGAAAATTCCCCCGCCGCCGGCTTTATCACTGCCGTATTCGCTTAGTTCAAGTTCGTTGTAACTGTTCATATGCCTGCTCCGAAGAGTTTACGGCGTTTTTGGCTTCCGTAAGTCCTCTTATGGGGAGTTCTCCTTTCGTTATTTTATATAAATATTCTGTGGGATATTTGTAGATTTATACAAAAATTTCCCGTGAAAATTCAGTGAGCTTCATGATATATTATCTTGCGCAGAAATATGTGAAATTACAATTTGTGAAATTTGTCAATTTCAGCAACACCAAATTGTGCAATGTTACAAAAATTAATTTTGCAATAATATTTTTGCGTAAAGCTATTGACAACATTGTAAAATTGTGCTATACTAAAAATAAAGGTAAAATACAACTTCAACCCATTTAATAATCTGCCGAATCAACATCATTTCCAAATCCCCGCCGCCTAACTATTAACTATTAACTATTAACTGTAAAGCCTCCCCTGCCATCTGTTCTCCCTTGCCAGGAGCTTGTCTATCTCGTTCATGACGGTGAATTTCTTCAAGCTCCATAAAGGGGCGATAAGGGACTCTCTGCCGCCGTCCCCGGTGATACGTCCGATTATAACGTCGGGCGGAAGTACCTCCAGCTGTGCGCAGACTATCCGGGCGTATTCCTCCAATGTTGGGAGCGTAAATGCGCCCCGCAAATAATCGTCAGCCAACCTCGTACCCCGAAGTATGTGCAGCAGATGAATTTTCACCTGATGCAGGGGCAAGCCCGCCAGCGTTTCGGCGGTACGGAGCATCATGGATAAATCCTTCCCCGGCAAGCCGTTTATTATATGGGCGCAAACGTTTATCCCACGGCTGTTCAGCCGCTCGGTGCAGCGTACAAAATCGGCATAGCCGTGACAGCGGTTCAGGCGGCGGGCGGTCTCATCGTGAACGGTCTGGAGACCCAGCTCAACGGTAAGATATGTGCGCTGTGCTATCTCCGTCAGCAGGTCAAGAACGTCATCGGGAACACAGTCCGGGCGGGTTGATACTGCAAGCCCCGCAACGTCGGGAAGTCCCAAAGCCTCTTCGTAAAGCCGCCGCAATGTTTCGGCAGGAGCATAGGTGTTGGTGTTCGCCTGAAAATATGGAATATACAGCCCCTCGCTCCATTTGCGGTTCATACGTTCCCTGACCTCATAAAACTGCTCGGTAACGGTTTTTCCCCGCTCGCCGCCGAACTCTCCGCTGCCGGACAGGCAGAATGTACAGCCGCCCCTGCCCTTGCTGCCGTCGATATTCGGGCAGGTAAAACCGCAGTTGAGGGATATTTTCATGACCTTTTTTCCGAAGCGTTTTTTCAGATAATAGCTCTGGGTCAGGTACCGCTTGTTGCTGTCGGAATAGGGAAAGGGATTTTCCACATTACACCGCCTACCGTCAGGATATTTTTACCGCTGTCTATAATTATACGACATTTCCCCGGAAATTTCAAGGCATTTACTTTAAATTCACTTAATGTTCATATAAATTTAAGAAAGCACAGAGGGAAATACGGTAAATTTTACAGCCTCTTCCGCCGGGCGTTATTTCGCCGAAAATTTCGGGACAATAAGCAGACTCCAAATCAAGATATTACCTTTATAAAATTATCTCCCGAATTTCATCTGCATTTTGTAACATTTTACCAAAAAAGATTTTACAAGTTTTACCGTAATTTTACATTTAATCCACTTGAAATTTACCCGCAAGTATGTTAAAATATACACAAAGAGTGCAGATTTTATTTTATACTTTTTATGCAAAAGCATGCTGTTCCGAAATACAAGGAAGTTAAAGGTGTGATATGAGGCTTTGTGACGCATACAAATTATAGCCTCTTACCTCTGACCCCTAACCTCTGAAAGCGAGTGATATTTATGGAAGATACTTGCAAACGGCTTACTATCGGGTTTATGATACATCATCTTGACAACGACTATTCAAAGGCTCTGCTTAAAGGGGCGGCGGAGGCGGCAAGGGAGCTGGATGCCGATCTTGCCATTTTTCCCGGCCGCTCGCTGAACAGTCAGCTGGACGACAAAAAGTATGCGGCATTCGAGTATCAGAACAATGTAATATACGGCTTCATTTCCGAAAAGTCCCTTGATGCCGCTGTCTGCTCGGCGGGAACTCTGGGCAGTTTTGTCACAAAAGAGGAATTCAAGAGTTTCCTTGACGGTTACGAGGGGCTGCCCATAATCACAACGGAAAACAAGGTACGGGGCTACCCCTGCGTGAGAATGTTGGGTACGGGGATAAAAGACCTTGTGTCCCATTTGGTAAAACACCACGGCAGGAAACACATTGCCTTTGTAAGCGGTCCGAAGGGGAATGCAGATGCAGATGAGCGGCTGCAATGCTATATTGACGCACTTGCGGAAAACGGCTTGGAATACGACCCGAATCTTGTTGCATACGGCAAATTTTCCGAATACTGCGTTGACATAGTGGGAGACCTTATCGACAGGAACGAAGGGAAGATAGACGGTATATGCTTTGCCAACGATATGATGTGCAAGGGCGGGTACAAAGCCATCGAGCAGCGGGGGCTGCGGGTGGGGACGGATATTTCGGTCACGGGGTACGACGATTCGGAAGTGGCGGTAAGCCTGAAACCTCCTCTTACTACTGTCCGGGCGGATGCCGCAATACTGGGGGCAAGGGCTGTGAGAGAAGCGGTAAGGCTTGCACGGGGCGAAAAGATCGAGGAGGATATTTTTCTCGGGTCATCTCCGGTGTACAGGCTTAGCTGCGGGTGCGCAAGGCAGTCGGAAAACGAGTTTTCGGCGGAAGTGGAGATGTTCTATAAA
>JAMOZU010000345.1 GCA_023667745.1 Ruminococcus sp. | reverse complement strand
GAAAAAAATTTGCGTTTATGATTTTTTGCGGCGGCTGAATTCCATAATTTAATGAGGGATTTGTATAAATTGTCCTCCCCCGAAAGGAGCGGCGGAAAAAGGAGTAGCTTTCTTATGGATATTATCGTTGTAGGCTGCGGAAAAGTGGGACAGACCCTCGCCGTGCAGCTCAATAACGACGGCAACAACATCACCGTCATTGACCTTAACCCCGACAAAGTAAGCGAGGTCACAGACAGGCACGATATTATGGGCGTTGTGGGCAACGGCGCAATACATACGGTGCAGCAGGAAGCGGGCATACAGCATGCCGACCTGCTCATTGCCGTAACAGGTTCGGACGAGCTGAACCTGCTGTGTTGCCTTATCGCCAAAATGGCGGGCAACTGCCAGACCATTGCAAGGGTAAGAAGTCCCCAGTACAGCTCGGAGGCGCAGTATTTAAAAGACGAACTGGGGCTTGCCATGATAATTAACCCGGAATTTGCCTCGGCGGCGGAAATAGCAAGGATATTAAGATTTCCCTCCGCAATTAAGATAGACACCTTTGCAAGGGGGCGGGTGGAGCTGCTGAAATTCCGTCTGCCTGAGGACAGTCCCATTGTGGGAATGTCCGTAAAAGATGTTATGATAAAGCTCAAAAGCGATGTCCTCATCTGCACTATCGAAAGGGACGGCGAGGCTTACATAGCAAACGGCGATTCGGTTTTCAGGGAACGGGATATTATTTCGCTGGTAGCCGCTCCCAAAAAGGCGACCGATTTTTTTTCCAAGATAAAGTACAAGACCCGCTCGGTCAGAGATGTTATGATAGTGGGCGGCGGAGAGATAACCCATTATCTGGCGGACATTCTGTTAAAGTCGGATATAGCGGTAAAGGTAATAGAGAAGGACAAGGATAAATGCGAGGAGATGTGCGCTTCCCTGCCGGGCGTAACGGTCATTCACGGGGACGCTGTGGATCAGGGCGTTCTTATGGAAGAGGGGCTTGAAAATGCGGGAGCGTTCGTTGCGCTTACCAATCTTGACGAGGAAAACATTCTTTTGAGCCTGTTCGCCAAAAACAAGAACAAGGGCAAGCTGATAGCCAAGATAAACCGTATAGAGTTTGACGACGTTGTAAGTCAGCTTGACCTTGACACGGTAATATACCCCCGTCACCTTACCTCCGAAAGCATAATCCGCTATGTAAGGGCTATGAAAAACACCATCGGCAGCAACGTGGAAACGCTGTACATAGTGATAAAGGACAAGGTGGAAGCCTCGGAATTTATAGTGCGGGAAAACTGCGCTGTTACGGGAGTTCCTTTGGGGCAGCTCAAATTTAAAAAGAACGTCCTTGTTGCCGCAATTCTGCGGGACAAAAAGGTGATAATCCCCCACGGCGGCGATGTTATACAGCCGGGGGACGCTGTGGTGATAGTGTCGGAAATAATGGCTTTGCACGACATTACGGACGTGTTGCGGTAACGGGGTGACGGTATGAATTATCGGATGATAAAATATATTTTGGGGTGGATACTGGTCTTCGAGGCATTTTTCCTGATTATTCCCCTTCTGACGGCTTTGGTATACGGCGAAAAAACCATAGTCCCCATTCTTATAACCATAGCCCTGTGCCTTGCGGCGGGAGGAGTGCTTGTGATAAAAAAGCCCGCAAGTACGGAGCTTTACTCCCGCGAGGGCTTTGTGATAGTGAGCCTCAGCTGGATAGTCCTGTCCCTTTTCGGTGCGCTGCCCTTTACATTTTCGGGGGCTATCCCCCGTTATATCGACGCTCTTTTTGAGACGGTCTCCGGCTTTACCACCACGGGAGCAAGCATTCTCCCGGAAGTGGAAAGCCTGCCAAAAAGCCTTTTGATGTGGCGCAGCTTCACCCACTGGGTAGGGGGCATGGGAGTGCTGGTATTTTTAATGGCATTCCTGCCCTTAAGCGGCGGGCAGAATATACATATTATGAAAGCGGAAAGCCCCGGCCCTTCGGTAAGCAAATTGGTTCCCAGAGTCCGCACCACCGCTTTGATACTCTATTCCATTTACTTTGTGCTGACGTTATTGCAGTTTCTGTTCCTGCTTTTCGGGGGAATGTCAGTATTTGACTCGATAAACACAGCCCTTGCCACGGCGGGAACGGGAGGCTTCGGCATAAAAAACGACAGCCTCGGCGGTTACTCCCCATATATCCAGAATGTCACCACCGTATTTATGCTGATGTTCTCGGTTAATTTCACCTGCTACTACCTTGCAATCACAAAAAAATTCAAGGAAGCCTTCAATAAAGAACTGCGGACTTTCCTGCTGATAGTGGCGGTGTCGATAGGGCTTATCACCTATAACGTGCGGGATATGTTCGGCTCGGTGGGTGAGGCTCTGCGGCATGTCAGCTTTTCGGTAGCCTCGGTCATATCCACCACAGGCTTTTCCACGGCGGACTTTGACCGCTGGCCGGAGCTTTCAAGGACGATCCTTGTTCTGCTGATGTTCATAGGAGCGTGCGCAGGCAGTACGGGCGGCGGCATAAAGGTATCGAGAGTGATTATTCTTTTCAAGAGCCTTTCCAAGGAACTCCAGATGATGATACACCCAAAGCAGATAAAGAAGATAACCATGGACTCAAAGACCGTGGAGCATGAAACGGTGCGGGCGGTGAACGGTTTTATCGTATGCTATATACTTATTTTTGTAATATCCGTGGCCGTCATAGCTCTTGACAATCATGACCTGATAACCAACTTCACCGCCGTTGCAGCCTCGGTGAACAACATAGGACCCGGACTTGCAATGGTGGGGCCTACACAAAATTTCGGCTTTTTCTCCCCTATCTCCAAAGCCGTCCTTATCTTTGATATGCTGGCGGGAAGACTGGAACTTTTCCCCATGCTGCTGCTGTTTAACAGGGCAACTTGGAAAAAATAACGGAAACAGGCTGTCGGAATATTACGGCTGTATGCAGGGAGTTTCCCGCATACCGCCTTTTCGGCTGCTATTTACAAACGGCTTGCTTGTTTATGCAAGAGATGATACAAATCCCTCATTGAATTATGGGACTTAAGCCGCCGCAAAAAATCATAA
>JAMOZU010000344.1 GCA_023667745.1 Ruminococcus sp. | reverse complement strand
ATTGGTAAGTTTTCTTTGCGCCATTCGACTCGGCAGCTGCTTTTAACGCTCCCGCAATGGAATTTGCCGCACCGTCTGCGTTACCCGCAACTTTTTCGGAAAATCCCGATACGAGAATATCTCCGAAATTTTCTCCGATTTTGGCGATACCCTCTTTTGTGAGACCCGTGATATTGCCCATAGCCGCAGCAATTTCGGGTGCGACAATCGCGCTCTTTATGCTGTCCGCCGCTATGCCCATACCCGTCAGTGCGTCAGACGTACCCTCGCTGAAACCGTCGACATAGCTCATCGCCGTGTCATAGCCTATCTGCACTGCGCTTTCGGGAAGGGACGATAAGAGGTCGTTAACATTTTGAACATAACTGTCCGTCTCGGTCTGTATCTTGTCTCCGTAAAGTTCCTGCGCCAGTTCTTCGGCAATCTCTTTTTCCTTTTTCTTCCTGTCGTCCAGAGCTTTAAGCTCCGAGTCGGAAAGGGAGTTAAGGTAGTTCACCGCCGCTATAGCCTTGTCCTGTTCCATTCCGGCTATTTCCTGCCGCAATTCATCGCTTATGCCTTTGGTATTGAGCTTTTTCATTCCTTCAAGAAATTCCGTCAGTTCCTTGGTGTTCCTGTCAAGCTCCTTGCCCATGTCAACGCTTACTATTTCATCATCAGCTTTGCCGCTGTCTTCATAGGCTTTCTTGTACTTTTCCATAGCCTCGGTCAGCCTATCTATCTGCTGCTGATAATAGGAAACGACGTCACTGTTTTCGCCGTAGGTCTCCTTGGCTTTCTCCATCTGCTCGTTAAGGTCGGAGATTTTATTTTCGTAATCTTCAACCGTTTTGTCGTAAACGTCCTTATTGGTCGTAAACTCCAGAGAGCTTTCGTAGGAAGTGGTGTGACCCTCGGTGAAATTATCTATGTCCTGCTGTATGTCTTTTATTTTGTCCTCGTAATCTTTTGTCAGGTCTTCCAGTTTGTCATCGGCGTATTCGGTCATTTTATCCGCCGCATATTTAACGGTGTCCGTCTGCGCCAAAGTGTATTTTGAAAGAATTTCGGTGTACCGTTTTTCGTAATCGGCACGGGAAACAGTACCTTCCTTGTAAGCCTCAAACAAGCTGTCGTATTCTTTTTTGGCATTGGTTACCTGGTCGCTTACCGCATCGTTGAGCTTTCCTGTCAGCTTGGAAGTCTCTTCCGGCGTAAGATTGCTAAGGAAACTTTCCGTAAGAACGCCGTCCAAAGCTCCGACGCCGTCAGTACTCAATCCCTTTAAGAACTCGTCCAAATCGAACGAGTCTCCCAAAGCGGAAGTAAGACCCTGATAGCGGGTAAGCTCATCGTTAAGACTTGCCAGTTTTTCCTCAAGCTCCTTGACCCGCGAGCTGTCCTCGCCGTAGTTCTCTTTAGCCTTTGCAAGCTGCGCCTCGGTCTTCTCAATGTCGCTCTGAAGTTCGGCAATTTTAGCTGAAGGGTCGCTGAACATATCCGTAAACCAGTCGGAAACACCGTCCAGCCCCAAATCTTCAAGCCCTGCCGTCAAGTCTGACTCGCCGTCCGGGAACAGACCCGACAGAACATCCGTACCCGAAAGTATGCCGCCGTTTAGTGCATTGCTTGCCCAGTCTTTAACGTCCGCAAGACCGTCCTTAGCCCCAGAGAGCAGACCGCTAAGCCCAGCAGAACCTAAATCTTCGCCTGCTCCGAACGCATTGGCAAGACCGCTTAACAAGCCACCCGACCAACCCTGTTCGGTGTACTGCCCCAAGAGAAATGTTTCCCAAGCGGGGGAGTGTATGCCGAGAGTGTCCCTTATGGAGTCGATAACGGCGTTTGCTAAGCGTTCGGAGGCTATCCTTACACTGTAGTCTCCGCTTTCAAGCCCCTCGGTAAAGCCCTCGACCGTATAAACGGCGGCTTGTTTAAGCTCTTCCCTGCCCTCTTTGAGCCTGTCGGTAACCTTCGTCAGTATGCCGCCTGTCGCATTTTGAACTTTGTAAGCGGAATTATCGAAAGCGTCCGTAAAGCTGTCAATGCCCATATCAGCAACTGCCTGTAAAGCCGTGCGGAAATTCGTAAGCCCGGAAATATTCAGCCCTGCCGTTTCCTTGATGAACTCCTGCAAATGTTTAAGCTGGGTTACGACCACAGCCAACTTGGACTTGTCGATACTCCGTATACTGTTCCAGAACTCGCTTAAGCAAACTCCCAGCTCCACCGCAGCCGTTCCGAAATCTGCGACCCATTCTTCCTGAATGCCCGCTGTTTTCTTGAAACACTCCGCAAGCTCGCCTATGATTTTTATTATCTTTGACATAGCTTCGGCGTTCTGAACGGTAAGATTTGCCGTTGCCCCGAAATCGTACAGTTCTTCCCCTAAGTCCGTAAGACCTATCGTCAAATTACTCCACGCAGGCATGTAGCTTGCCGCCGTCACCGACTGAGACTGGCACAAAATATCCGCCAGCTCGTGCATAAGAGCTATTACCACCGACATATGAACATTGTATTTTTTGTCAGTTATGCTGTGGCATATTACACCGAAGGTCATAAGAGACCGCCCGAAATCAGCCAGCCCCCTGCCTATGTCTACCCATGAATTATCCCCCAGTACGTCTGCCGCAAATCCCCCTGTATTGCCGAAAGAACTTTGCAGACCCGCAAGGCTTTTGCCTATGCCCACACATTTTGAATAATCTTCCTCGTATTCGCTTATGCCGTGTATAGTCTCACCGAAGCCCATAAGTGCGCCGCCGAAGAACTCCATACCTCTGCCTATGGAAGTCCAGTCATTATCCCCCACCCATGTGCCGAGCCAGCCGCCCACATTGCCGAACTCGCTTTGCATTTGAGCAAGGTCGCTTGCCAGACCTGCGGCGATTTTTATGGAAGCGGCGTAATGCTCTATCCCTTTCGGGTCGAGTACCTCGCTGCCCTCATCGTCCCATGTGCCGCTGACTTCCTTCCCGAAATTGAGAAGCGTGCGCCCGAAACTTGCCATACCTTTCCCGACGGTTTCCCAGTCGTTCTTGCCTGTGAACAGGTCAGCAAATCCGCCCTGATGTTCAAACGTCCTCTGCATTTCGGCAAGAGCTTTTCCCGCCTC